>CAYYEC010000107.1:0-10056 GCA_964470745.1 uncultured Eubacteriales bacterium
GCATTTAAGTCATTAGATTGTGCAGGTCTATCAAGGGTTGACTTCTTTGTTACTCATGATACAAAGAAGGTTTACATTAATGAAATAAACACATTACCAGGATTTACTAGTATAAGTATGTATCCGAAGCTATGGGAAGCCACAGGTATTTCCTATTGCGAACTAATAGACAAACTGATAAAATTGGCTATTGAAAGATATAAAGAGAATAAGAAATCAATTGAAAATTGAGAATGTAGAATTGAGAATGGCATAAGTAAAAAATTTCCACGAAAATGATACATGGAGACACACCCTCTAAGTAGTGGGTTATGATATATGGAGGGAATGTTCCCAAGTCTCATTTTCTCTACAAAGATAAGCTAGATTTAATTCTCAATTCACAATTCTCAATTCAAAATTAATCGGGGGTAATTATGGATAATAGGCCTATTGGGGTTTTTGACTCAGGCTTGGGTGGTCTTACGGTTTTAAAAGAGATAAGGAGTCTATTACCAAATGAAAGTGTTGTTTATTTTGGTGATAATGGACGTGCACCATATGGAACAAAATCAAAAGAAACAGTAATTAAATATACATTTCAAGATATAAGATTTTTACTAAACCAGGATGTAAAGATTATTATTATTGCTTGCAATACTGCTAGTGCCTGCAGCCTGGAGAGAGTTAAGAATAATTTTGATACTCCTGTAATTGAAGTAGTTGAGCCTGGAGCTATGGCTGCTGTAAGAGAAACAAAGAACAAAAGGGTTGGTGTTATAGGTACATCTGCAACTATTGAAAGTGATGTATATGAAAAAGCAATTAAACGAATTGATAACTCTATAGAAATTTTTTCAAAAGCATGTCCTCTTTTTGTAAATCTTGCAGAAGAGGGCTGGTGGGACAATGATATTTCTTTAAGAATAGCAGAGGAATATCTTAATACCTTAAAAGAGAAAGATATAGATACTTTGGTATTAGGGTGCACACATTATCCTTTGTTACAAAAAACGATTTCCAAGGTAATGGGTGATGGTGTAAAGCTTGTTAGCTCTGCTTATGAAATTGCAAAAGTTGTGAAAAACTATATTATTGAAAATAATTTGTGCAGGGATGAAAAAATTGATCCTGTTTATAGATATTATACGAGTGATAGTGTAGAAAAATTTGAAATGCTTGGAAGCAGTATATTAGAAAACAAAATATATTCGGCTGACAAGGCTGATATTGAAAAATATTAAGGGGGCAAATGGCAATTGGTAATGGGAGAAAAAATTTTTTATCTCTTATTGCCAATTGTCTTATGCCTGATAGAGGAGCGATATTTTGAATAAAAAAGTTATTATATCTGTTGTGGGCAATCAGTCATTGGGGACAAGCGAAGTAAATAAGCTGGAACTGGTGACTGAAGGAAGATATTATAAAAAAGGCAGTACGTATTATATTACTTATAAAGAAAGTGAAGTTACCGGATTGGAAGGAACAACTACTACGGTAAAGCTTGCAAATGGAGTTGTAACTCTTATGAGGTTTGGTAATGTAACATCTCAACTTACCTTTGAAGCCGGGCAAAAACATATATCTTATTACGAAACAAATTATGGAACTTTTACTATTGGAGTTCTGGCAAATGAGGTTAATATTAAGGTAGATGATAATGGTGGACAAGTTAAAGTTGACTATTTGCTTGAATTAGATAATAATAGTTCTGGAGAGAATGATTTTTATATGAGTATAAGAGAGGCAGGTCAGTCAAATGATGAATATAGTGGACAAAATAAAGCAACAAATTAAAGAGACGGTGGCAGATTCAATACAAACAGCCATTAATAATAATGAGTTACCGGATATTGAATTACCTGAGATAAATATTGAAATACCAAGGGAAAAAGAGCATGGAGAGTTTTCTACAAACATTGCTATGCAGGTTACTAAGCAGGTTAAAAGAGCTCCAAAGCTCACTGCAGACATAATGATTAAAAATATAGATTTAAAGGATACATATATAGAGAAGGTTGAATGTGCAGGTCCGGGCTTTATTAATTTTCATTTGAAGAAAGATTGGCTTTATGATGCTTTAAATATTGTCTGCAAAGAAAAAGAAAATTATGGACAATTAGATATAGGTAAGGGTCAAAAGGTGATGGTGGAATTTGTAAGCGCAAATCCAACAGGTCCTTTACACATGGGAAATGCAAGAGGTGGCGCACTTGGAGACTGTATCGCAAGTGTTTTGGCAAAAGCAGGCTATAACGTAACAAAAGAGTTTTATGTAAATGATGCTGGAAATCAAATTGAGAAATTTGGTATTTCGTTGGAAGCTAGATATATACAGCTGTTAAAAGGTGAAGATGCTATAGAATTCCCAGAAGACGGTTATCAGGGGGAAGATATAATTGACCATATGAAGGCCTATATTGAAGAGTATGGGGATACGCTTTTATATGCTGGAGCAGAAGAAAGACGTACAAAGCTTGTTCAGTATGCGTTGCCTAAAAACATACAGAGGATTAAAGGAGGTCTGGAAGGTTATGGAATAACCTTCGATGTTTGGTTTTCAGAAAAATCTCTTTATGAAGGCGGATATATTGATGAGACTTTAGACATTTTAAAGAAAAATGGACATACAGTTGAGAATGAAGGAGCTATATGGCTTAAGGGTGAAGGGCTCGGTTTGGAAAAAGATGAAGTATTAATAAGAAATAATGGTCTTCCTACTTATATGGCAGCTGATATTGCTTATCACAGAAATAAATTTGTAAAAAGAAAGTTTGATAGAGTAATAAATCTTTGGGGGGCAGACCATCACGGACATGTGGCTAGAATGAAAGCTGCAATGGAAGCGATAGGAGTTGATTCCAATAAGCTTGAGGTAGTATTATTCCAATTGGTTCATTTGTATAGAAATGGTGAAATCGCAAAAATGTCAAAAAGAACGGGAAAAGCTATTTCGTTAATGGATTTACTTGAAGAAGTTGGTAAAGATGCAGCAAGGTTCATCTTCAATATGAAGGCTTCCGGAAGTCATCTTGATTTTGATATGGATCTAGCTGTACAACAGTCAAATGAAAACCCTGTTTTCTATGTGCAGTATGCACATGCAAGAATTTGCAGTATAATTAGATTACTGGATAGTGAAGGAATATCAATTCCCAATATAGATAATGTTAATTTAAAGTTATTAGATAAACAGGAAGAATTGGACTTGATTAAAAAATTAGCTGAATATCCTGACGAAATAAGAATATCTGCTCAGACCTTGGAACCAAGCAGATTGACGAGATACGTCCTTGATCTGGCAGGGCAATTTCATAGTTTTTATAATGCATGCAGGATAAAGGGTGTTGAGGAAGATCTGATGAAGGCAAGATTAATACTTGCTGATAGTACTAGGATTGTAATTAAGAATGTACTTGATGTATTAAGTATTTCTGCACCCGAAAAGATGTAAGCCAAAAGGGGACGGTTCTTAATTGACACAAAATTTTGTGTCAATTAAGAACCGTCCCCTTTTGGCTTACCAATTATATACTCAATTTCTCAGCCAATTTAACAGCCTCATACGCATCCTTGGAATATCCGTCTGCACCTATTTTATTTGCGTAATTCTCATCAACCACAGCTCCACCAATCATAAATTTACACTCTAATCCTTCATTTTTGGCAAGATTAATGACATTTTCCATTTCAGTCATTGTTGTGGTCATTAAAGCGGACAGACCTACGATTTTTGAGCCTGTTTCCCTAGTATTTCTTATTATTTCTTCTGCGCTTACATCTTTACCCAAATCATAAACATTAAATCCATAATTCTTTAACATAAGCCCTACGATATTTTTACCGATATCATGGACATCGCCTTTAACAGTAGCTAAAATAACTCCAACCTTATCTTTTTTATCACTTTCATCTTTTAATAATATCGGTTCTACAATTTCAAAGGCTGATTTCATAGTTTCGGCGCTTTGAATAAGTTGTGGCAGGAAGTATATTTTTTTATCAAACAAATCTCCAACCTTTGTAATGGCTGGTATTAAGAAATCATCTACTAAAATCTGGGCAGTTGTACCCTCAGAAAGACTTTGATTTATCAAGTTTTTTATAGTGCTTTTATCACCATCAACAACGCAATCAAATACTTTTTCATTTGTTGTTTTTTGAGATTTTTCTTTGATTTCTCGGACTGTATTATCTGATTTTGAAAAATGTCTAATATAATTCATACTATTCTTATCTTTCACAGTCAAAACATCACAGGCCATCTTAATATTCATTGTAAGGTCACTATTTGGGTTACAAATTGCCATTGTCAACCCCCTACCAATAGCTAAAGTCAAGAAAGCTGAATTTACCCATTTACGTTCAGGCAGACCAAAAGATACATTTGACAGACCTACAATAGTATTACAGCCAAAGCTGTTAGAGCACCAATCAATTACCTTTAATGTCTCAAAAGCAGCATTCTGATCAGAAGATACAGTCATCACAAGCCCATCTACTACAATATCATTTTTATCAAATCCAAATTCCTGTGCTTTTTTAAACACATTTTGTACTATTCTTATTCTTTCTTCACAAGTTTCAGGAACTCCATTTTCATCAATTGGTAAGAGTATGAACATAGCTCCATATTTTGCAGCTATAGGGAATAGCTTATCCATTTTTGCTTTTTCTGCTGAAATAGAATTTATTAAGGCCCTTCCGGGATAGATTCTTAAGGCTGCTTCAATTACTTCTGGCGAAGAAGAATCAATACATAGTGGTGCATCAACCATAGTATATAGTGTTTCAACTACGCTTTTCATTGTTTCTTTTTCATCTATTCCGGGCATTCCTACATTTACGTCCAGTATATTTGCTCCATTTTCTATTTGCTCTAAGCAAATTCTCTAACCAAGCTATCATTATTTTCTCTTAATTCTGCTTGAAGCTGTTTCTTACCTGTAGGATTTATTCTTTCACCTACTATTGATACAGGATTGTTGAAACCAACCTCAACTGCTTTTCTGGATGAAGATAAAATTGAATATTTATTATCACATACATTTTTAGGTGATAATCCTGCTATATTAGTTTTAATCATTTCAATATACTTTGGAGATGTACCACAGCAACCACCAAAAAGATTGACTCCGGCTTCAACAAAATCTTTAACATAAGAGCCAAATTCAGATGGTTCCATTTCAAATATGGTTTTGCCATCTACCAGCTTTGGTAAACCGGCATTTGGTTTTGCAAGGAGTGGAACTTTAGCATAGGGCTTCATTAACTTTATAACCTCCAGCATTTGCTTTGGACCTGTTGAACAATTACATCCTACTGCATCTGCTCCTAAGCTTTGAAGAGTTACTAATGCTGAAATAGGGTTGGTTCCAGTTAAGGTTCTTTTGTTTTCGTCAAAAGTCATACTAACAAATACAGGAAGGTTACAGCTTTCTTTTACAGCAAGTAAAGCGGCTCTAGCTTCTTGGATATCCATCATAGTTTCAATTACAAAAAAGTCAACACCACCTTTTATAAGGCCACTAACTTGCTCTTTATATACATCTACAATTTCTTCAAAGGTTAAATCCCCTAAAGGGTAAATGAATTGACCCGTTGGTGCCAAGTCTCCAGCAACATATCCATTATTACCAACAGCTTCTTTTGAAAGACGTGCAAGAGTTTCGTTGAATTCAACAACTCTATCTTCCATACCAAATTCAGACAGCTTTATTCTATTTCCCCCAAAGGTACAGGAGTATACAACATTTGAACCTGAATTTATGTAATTCTTTTGAATTTCTTTTATTGTTTGTGGATTTTCAATTACCCACTTTTCAGGACAAACTCCTGAAGGCATACCTTTTTTCTGAAGCTCAGTTCCTGTTGCGCCATCCAAAATCAAAATTTGTTTTTCAATCAGTTCAAGAAATTCTCTCTTTTCCATTTAACACTTCTCCTCTATGTAATTATTTATAAATCTTAATCTTAACCTCAGCCTTAACCTTAAATA
Organism: uncultured Eubacteriales bacterium; assembly: GCA_964470745.1. Lineage (GTDB taxonomy): Bacteria > Bacillota > Clostridia > DSM-8532 > CAYYEC01 > CAYYEC01. Next base: position 5,978 of record CAYYEC010000107.1, read on the forward strand.
AGCTCCACTCCTGCGATAGCTAAAACTGACTTCTCAGGAATTAGGATAAACTTATCAGTTAGCTCTAAGCCTAGTTTTTGAAGATCAAGTGTTTTAAATATATATTTTTGGTTAAACAACTGCAGGTCTCCATAGCCAGGACTAAATCGGTTTTTAGAAAGCTTTTTACCTTCCCTTGGTAGTACTCTATTTAAAAATGTCATTACATAATCCAATATATTATCGGCAGCCTCAGAACCGACAGCATCAAGTATCAATCCAAGTGAAGCATTTTCATTTTGTATATTGAAGGAGATCTCTTTATAAATCTGTTCTCCTACAGTTCCGGCCATTAATATTACTTCAACAGCATTATCTAAAAACATGGATAATTTTTTACTCTCAAATTTTATATTATTTTCAAGTATAACATAATTATCATTTTTTTCTACTATTTTTAATATTGTATATGCAGCTTTTGGCTTACATAAGGAAAGTCCCTTATGAATACTTTTTTCCATAAATTCTTTTTGAATAGTATTTAATAAGGTCGAAGTTTTTTTATATCCTAATCTTGTATATATTAAACCCTTATCAACGGAAAGTTGAACATTATTTAAATAAGTTATTTTATTCTCAATCATATTTTCACGTCCTTCATACGGAAACTATATAGTACATTATAACATTACACTTAAATTCTTTCAACTACATTGAAAATAAATTCAAATACAACTATATTAAGTTTAACTGTAACTGTAGTCAAGGGGACGGTTCTTGTGACTACAAATATATTTGTAGTCACAAGAACCGTCCCCTTGACTATATTAATTCACCACTTGTAATACATTAATAATATGTTATAATAATGGGTATAAAATGCAGGATTTGAGTTGGGAGGTTGCAAAAATGAAATTTACAAAAATGCAGGGCTTAGGCAATGATTATATTTACGTTAATTGCTTTGAAGAAACAGTGGAAAATCCTTCCCATGTAGCTAAGTTTGTAAGTGACAGACATTTTGGTATAGGTTCAGATGGATTAGTACTTATAATGCCTTCAGAAAAGGCCGATTTTCGGATGAGAATGTTTAATTCAGATGGTTCAGAAGCTGAAATGTGTGGAAATGCTATAAGATGTGTAGGGAAATATGTTTATGATAATAAATTAACAGATAAGCAGATTATTAAAGTAGATACTTTAGCAGGAATCAAAGTTCTTGATATGACTGTGGAAAATGGTTTGGTATCATTAGTTAAGGTTGATATGGGTGAACCAATATTAGTTCCTAAGGATATTCCTATTAATAGTGAAAAAGCGAGATTTATAAATGAAGACGTAAGTATTGATGGTCAGGTATTTAAAGTTACAGGCGTTTCAATGGGAAATCCTCATGCCATATCCTATGTTGAAGATGTTGAAAGCTTTCCTTTAGAGGTTATTGGTCCGAAAATGGAAACACATTCACTCTATTCAAGAAAAATAAATGCTGAATTTGTAGAAGTGGTTGATAAGGATACTTTAAGAATGAGAGTTTGGGAAAGAGGCGCAGGAGAGACTCTTGCCTGTGGCACAGGAGCTTGTGCTGTTCTTGTGGCATCTGTTTTAAATGAAAAAAGTAATAGAAAAGCAACAGTTAAGCTTTTAGGTGGAGATTTGAAAATTGAGTGGAGCGAAGCTGACAATCATGTATATATGACAGGCCCGGCTGTGAAGGTTTTTGAAGGAGAGATTGAGGTTTAGGTTAAGATTGAGGTTGAGAAAAGAATGAGAAATGTCATATGGAGACAATACTTGGATAAGTAATTAAACTAAAAAAGGTTAAGACTAAGGTTGAGGTTAAATAAAAAGAGTTTAATACTCAACCTTAACCTTAAAATATAGGAGGAGAAATATTTAATGGCGCGTATTAATGAAAATTATTTAAAATTACCTGGAAGTTATTTATTTTCTGAGATAGCAAAAAGAGTGAGTGCTTTCACAGGTGAAAATCCAAAGGCTGAAATTATAAAATTGGGTATTGGTGATGTAACAAAGCCTTTAGTGCCGGCAATAGTAGAAAACTTACATAAAGCTGTTGACGAAATGGCTAAAGCAGAAACATTCAGAGGGTATGGACCTGAACAGGGGTATGCATTTCTAAGAGAAAAAATTGCTGAATTTGATTTTGCATCACGGGGAGTTCAGATTAATGCTGACGAAATTTTTGTAAGTGATGGAGCTAAGAGCGATACAGCAAATTTTCAAGAGATTTTTGGATTGGACAATGTAGTAGCTGTTACAGACCCTGTATATCCTGTTTATGTTGATAGTAATGCAATGGCTGGAAGAACTGGAGATTTTGGACAAGACAATAAATGGAGCAAATTGGTTTACATGCCATGTACAGCTGAAAATGGTTTTGTACCTGAATTACCTAAGGAAAAAGTTGATTTGATATACCTCTGCTTACCCAATAATCCTACAGGAACTACATTATCAAAGGATGAGCTAAAAAAATGGGTAGATTATGCTAAAGTAAATAATGTAATAATACTTTTTGATGCTGCATATGAAGCATATATTCGTGAAGATGATGTTCCACATAGTATTTACGAAATAGAGGGAGCTAAGGACGTTGCAGTTGAATTTAGAAGTTTTTCCAAAAATGCAGCATTCACAGGAACAAGATGTGCATATACTGTAGTTCCAAAAGGTGTAATGGCTTATACAAGTAATGGAGAAGCTCATTCTATAAATAAATTCTGGAACAGAAGACAAACAACAAAATTTAATGGTGTTCCATACATAATTCAACAGGGTGCAGCAGCTGTATATACAAAAGAAGGGCAAGAGCAAATAAAAGCTGTTATTGATTATTATATGGAAAATGCCAAAATAATAAGAGAAGGATTGGAAAATATTGGAATGCAAGTATTTGGAGGAGTAAATGCTCCGTATATCTGGCTTAAAACTCCAAATGGATTGGACTCATGGCAATTCTTTGATAAACTTTTAAATGAGGCAAATATAGTTGGTACGCCTGGTAACGGATTTGGACCTAGTGGACAAGGATACTTCAGGCTTACAGCATTCGGTAATAGAGAAAACACTGAAGCAGCAGTAGAAAGATTTAAGACCAGATTAAGTTTGTAATTTTAGTATAATTATGAAAAGCTCGAGATTTGAAGATATCTTTGAATCTCGGGCTTTTTATAAATATAATATCTCTATATGTAAATAACACTTTATATTTCCATTAATTTATTATAAAATATAACATAGCGCACATGTGATGCTAGGTAACAGTTCAAAAAAAAGTATATTTTTATATAAAGTTAAGGTGGTCTTTAGGTTCTGGAATAATGAGGTTGAATGTAGAATATGGAGGGAAATTTTATGATTAATAAATCGATTGATATTTGGGAAAATCTAATATATCATAGTGAAGATGGCGATAGATTTAGACCAATAATGGATACGTATATTCTAGATGGGAAAAGGATAAGAAGTGCTGTTCTTATTTGCCCGGGAGGTGCATATGGCTATACTTCTGAGAGAGAAGCGGAACCTATTGCTATGCAATTTAATGCTGCAGGAATCAATGCTTTTGTTTTATATTATAGCGTGGCACCAAGAAAGCATCCACAACCATTATTGGATGTATCAAGAGCAATGTGTATAATTCGTGAAAATGCAAATGAATGGAATATTGATCCTGAAAAAATTGCAGTTTGCGGATTTTCTGCAGGAGGACATTTAGCAGCAAGTTTAGGTGTTCATTGGGAAAAATCATATTTAAATGTAGAAGGAATTAAAGTAGGTATGAACAAGCCTAATGCTTTAATACTTAACTATCCGGTAATATCTTCAGGGGAATTTGCACACAAAGGTTCATTTGAGAACTTATTAGGTAATAATCCAAGTAAAGAGCTTTTAGAAGAAATGTCTTTGGAAAAACAAGTATATGAGAATACTCCTTCAACATTTATTTGGCATACTTTTGAAGATGGAGCAGTACCAGTTGAAAATAGTCTATTATTTGCTCAATCAATGCGAAAACTGAATATACCTTTTGAACTGCATATTTATCCAAGGGGAGGACACGGACTGTCATTAGC
>CAYYEC010000108.1:0-9997 GCA_964470745.1 uncultured Eubacteriales bacterium
GTTGTAGACCACTGTGGACATGAAAATACCAGAGTATTCAGGGACGTTGCGCAAGTAGGTGAAGTTTTGACAAAGCTGGATGATATTGTTGGGACCACAGTAAAACCTGATGTTGCTGTTATCTTTGATTGGGAAAACCGCTGGGCTCTAAATGATGCTAAGGGCCTTAATAATGTAAGAAAAGAATATGAGGAAACATGCAAAAAACATTATGAAACTTTCTGGAAAAATGGTGTTCCGGTAGATGTTATTGATATGGATTGTGATTTTTCCACATATAAATTGTTGGTTGCTCCAATGCTGTATATGTTAAGACCAGGAGTTGGAGAGAGGATTGAAAAATTTGTTGAAGCAGGAGGTACTTTTGTAACTACATACTGTAGTGGTGTTGTGGATGAAAGTGATCTATGTTTCATGGGAGGATTCCCTGGTCCATTACGTAAAGTTCTTGGGGTATGGGCAGAAGAAACTGACAGCCTTTATGATGAGGATGCAAACTATGTGCAGCCACTTGACGGAAATGAATTGAATATAGCAAAAGAATATCAAGTAAAAAATATATGTGATTTAATTCATGCTGAGACAGCCAAGGTGCTTGCTACCTATAAAACTGACTTCTATGCAGGAAGACCTGCATTAACTGTTAATGAATTTGGGAAAGGTAAGGCATACTATATAGCATTTAGAAACAATAAAGATTTTGAGTATGATTTATATAATGAACTAATTAAAGAGCTAAATGTATTAAAAGCTATTGATGCTGATTTGCCCGAAGGTGTAACGGCCCAGTTAAGAACAGATGGAGAAAGAGACTTCATATTTATTATGAATTTTTCAGATGAAGAAAAATTGATTAAAATAAATGAACCTAATACTTTTAAAGATATACTTGATGGAGATATAATAAAAGGAAGTGTGAATTTAGCAGGTTTTGGTATAAAAATACTCGAGAGACAAAAATAGGAACATAAGAAAAACAAGGGTATGGTTCTCATCGCTTTAAAAGAAGTCATGGGAGCTATACCCTTGTTTTTTTGCTGGATTTTAGTTTGAAATAACTAAAAATCAGTTCTAATTTTTATTAATTTTGAAAATAGAATAAAGACAAAATATGTACTAAAATAGAAGTATAAGGAAGAGAATATGTGAGGAAAATTCACGTATAGGAAGGGTAACGATTTACTTTGTGACAATATAGATACTGGGAGAAGGTTGGAGATATGAATGCGTTTGAAATTAGTATAATAACAATATTGCATATGATGTCTAAGTTGAATCTAAAAGAATTGTCGATTCTTTTATTAATAACAGAAGGTAAATCAATAAAAGACATTGCTCAAATTTATGGTTTGCCAAGAGGAGATGTTGAATTGCGTGTGTATGCACTACTTGAGAAATTTGAAGTATCCAATCTATCTGACCTGTCTTTGATGTTTAGTGGAATAGACGTTAGCAGCTTTCTGGTACAAAAATAAGATTTATCTACGGGGGATTTATAATAGCATGATTTTCTATTTTAGCGCAGCGTGAATAAAAGCAATTTGTTCCTGCTTGTTTTTTATATTTAGAAGGGTGCATTTAATTTATATTAAGAATAATTTGGCAAATATTTGGTAAGTTATCCCTTTTGAATTTTGCGATATTCTTTAGGAGACATATCCATAGTTTTTTTAAATATTCTTGAAAAATAGAGAGCATCTTCATAGCCTAATTGGTTAGAAATTTCTATAATTTGTAAGTTTGTAACATCAAGAAGATTACAGGCTTTTTGAATTTTTAAATGAATAAAATAATCAACAGGTGCATATCCTGTTTGCTCTTTGAAGCTATGTATAAGATGGCTCTTACTTAAATTAGCTACTTTAGCAAAATCATCAAGAGATAAGCGTAAATGGATGTTGTTTAACATATGTTCAATACAACGATCAACAGTACGTATTCTTTGTCCTTTATAAGTTTCTGTTGCTAAAGAGTAGCGTATCTTTGTAAATAATAAACCCAATTTATTAGCAATTTGAATCATGTTTTCTCTTGAATAACCATTTTCAAGTATACTATAAATGTCATGGAAAGCTGTAATAAAGTTTCCGTGTTGATGAGATGTCAATTGTTGATTACGATTTTCTTTTAAAAGTTCAATATATGATTCAGAATTTATTCCGTTAAAATGCAGCCAGTAAATACTCCATGGATGTAGGAAATCAGCCATATACTCATGTGGAACTGATTTAGGAATAATTATATAGCTATTTTGTTCAAGTGTTAATATCTTGTCGATAAAAATTATGTTTCCCTTTCCTGAAACACAATAAATCAAAATATGGTTGTCACACCCTTCTTTACGGTTTCTATAATGATATTTGGCATTAGGGAAATAACCAATATCAGTAACATAAAGAAACTGAGTAATGTTATCTTTCTTGTTGTTGTCTGTAATACTATTTGGTATAACTATGATTTTTTCGTGTATAAATCCATCTTTTTTTTCTATTTTCATAATTAAATTCTAACATATAACAGCTATAGTTTAAAGAATAAATTTAGTACGACAGCCCATATCCTGCGACATTAGGGCTAACCGATTAGATTGGAGCTCATGCGAAGGGAAAACTTATTGATGCACCGTATATTAAACATTTACCACTTGAAGAAGTATCTTTAGCTTCAGCGTTGAAAGAAGAAGGTTATGAAACCTGGCAGTTATTCAGTTTTTGATATCTTATTACCAAAACTTTCATGGCATATGATTATTTTTGGTGTTGTTTGCTATTTCATAATAAAATTTTAAATCTAACAGCTATAGTTCAATAATTGAATTTAGTAATATAGTCCATATTTATAGTTATATCTTTAATTCATCTAATGAATAATTCAATGTAAAATAAATTTATAAAGACATCGAGGGTAATAACGAAATCTATAATTAATAGGAAATATGTAAATTAAATTGATATGGAGGTAAAAAATGTTAATTAAAAAAATTAAGATTTTAACAGGGGTAATTTTGATTATGACAATGATTCTAATCAATTTTTCAGGACAAAAGGCAACAGCGGCAACGCAAGTAAATGTTAAACCTTCGATGACTTACCAGACGATGGATGGTTGGGGAACCAATCTTGCTTGGTGGGCGACTCAAGTTGGAGGGTGGTCACAAGCTAAAAGAACACAAATTGAGAATCTGGTTTTTGGAGCAGATGGACTTGATTTAAATATAGTTCGTTATAATATCGGAGGTGGTGAAAATCCTAATTGTCCATTTGGCGATGATCATATGTATGAAGCCAGAGAGATGGAAGGATTTCAGCCTTCACCAGGAGTGTGGGATTGGAATGCAGATGCAAATCAAAGGAAAATTCTTTTAGATGCAGTCAACACATATGGTGTTAATTTTATAGAAGCAAATGCAAATACAGCACCATATTGGATGACGGTCAGTGGTTGTGCTGCAGGTGCTGAAAATTCATTTGATGATAATTTAGATCCAAATTATTATGACGAATTCGCAGATTATTTAATTGAAGTAACCAAACATTATCGAGATTCTTATGGTATTGAGTTTACATCTCTAACACCTTTAAATGAACCTGTTTCCGGTTACTGGAAAGCTGGAGGAACTCAAGAAGGATGTCAGTTCAATGTTGCCTCACAAGAAGAGATATTACAACTCGTTGATGCAAAGTTAAAGGCAAATAGTTTATCATCAACACAATTGGTGGCATCTGATGAGACTAGTATTGATCAAGCATATAATACATACACGACAATGAGTGATACAACAAAAAATATTATCCATAGAGTCAACACCCATTCTTATACAGGGTCGAATAGGTTTAGACTTGCAGATTTAATGCAAAGTGAAAATAAAAAATTATGGATGAGTGAATACAGTACAGGTTATTTATCTCATGATCACAACGGAATAGATCCAGCCTTACCTTTAGCTAATGTAATACTTAAAGATGTTAAAGATATGGGGGCTAGTGCTTGGGTAATATGGCAAGCTGTTGAAAGTGAAAAAGCAAATTTAATGGATGAAACAACTTTACAGGCTTATGATCCTGCAGGAAGCTGGGGATTAATACATGGTGTTTATTCAGATTTCACTTTTAATGGATCACAATATAAGATGGAAGATTTTTGGATGACTAAGCAATATTATGTGATGAAACAGTTTAGTCAATTTATTAAAGAAGGTTACACAATTATTGATGTCAATGATTCAAATACTTTAGCAGCTTTTGATAAAACTTCTGGAAAAGTTGTTCTTGTCGTAGTTAATCAAGACAATTATGCAAAAGCTATGAATTATAATCTTTCAGAATTTGATCAAGTAGGTAGTTCGGTAAACATCTATAGAACATCTGAAACAGAAGCTTGTCAGTTTGTGGGAACTGCAAATATTACAAACGGCACCTTAAGTTATACTCTTGATGCAAAATCAGTGACAACTTTAGTTCTTGATAATTGTAGTTACGATGGGAAAAATATAAAAAGAATTAATGACCAAGTTATAGGTAATTCAATGGATCAAATCGTTTATCAAGGAAATGGTTGGGGATATTGGAATGAAGCATATGGTTCGTTCAAAGATGATCATAGTTTTTCTAAAACGGCTGGTGACAGTGCAACAATTACCTTTTTTGGAACCGACATCGAATGGTATGGCTCGAAAGCAAATAACCAAGGAATGGCTGACGTGTATATAGACAATAGCTATGTTGAAACAGTTGATACTTATTCGTCATCAAGAGTGGAAGGCGCGCTGTTGTATGCGGTTTCTAATCTGAGTGATGCACAACATGAGCTGAAACTTGTTGTAAAGAATAGTAAGAACCAGAATTCTTCAGATTATTGGGTTTCAGTAGATTCGTTTCATGTATTCACTGATAATTATAACCATGTAGTAAACGGAGAATTTGAAGTTGATAATTCAACACAGAATCCATATGGTTGGCTGGAATGGAATAGCATAAATGCTTCTTATACTCAACCAGGTGGAGTTTCTGGTAATATGGAATGTGTTCACTGGGCTTCAGATGCTTATGATGTAGCGACTTACCAAATGATTACAGACCTTAGTAATGGAACATATCAGTTATCTGCTTGGGTAAGGTCAAGTGGAGATAATTCAATGGCTTATTTAGAAGCTAGAGATTTTAATGGCAGTGGAGATAGCAAAAGTATTGCGATACCTGATCAGAGTACTTATACTAAAATATTTATTTCGGATATTCAAGTGACGAATGGGCAGATACTCATTAATTTTAGAAGTTCAGGCAATGGTGGTAACTGGATTACTTTTGACGAAGTGGAGCTAATTAAAACAAATTAGTAAGCTTAAATTTAGGAGAATGGAAGCAATGAAAAAAGTGAGATAGACTTATCAGGTAAATGGACGTGTGTTCTGGATGAACAAGATACAGGTAAAAAAGAAAGTTGGTATGAAATAGATTTGGAAGGTCAACTTGTAGACCTTCCTGCTTGTTTTATTTAAAAAGTTATTCTTTACTTTTAAATAATTTAATGCTAAAATCAAAAAATAGTATTTTATTGCGTATAATTGTCTATTCACAGAAATGATTTTAATAAGGGTGGAATGAGTATGTTTAGGCTTTTCATAGTAGAAGATGAAGAAATATTCAGAAAAGTACTTCCCAAAATCATAGATTGGAATTCCATAGGCTTCGATATAGTTGGAACGGCAGAAAACGGATTTGAAGCGCTAAAGCTTTTGGAGCATCTGGAAGTAGACGTAATCCTGACCGATATACGCATGCCTGTTCTGAATGGTCTCGAACTTGCTATGGAAGTAAAAAGCCGGTATCCCAGCATAAAAACTATTCTCCTCAGTGCGTTCAATGAGTTTGAGTATGCCAAAAGGGGAATTGATTGCGGAGTATATGGATATCTTCTGAAATCCGATGATGAGGAAAACATAAGCTCTTATTTCATGAAGCTTGCAGAGGTGTTGGCACAGGAAATCCTTGTAGATAAGGCTGATGACTCCTTATGGGGTTCCAGGCAGGTGTATTTTAAAAATCTAATCAATCCTAAGGGCTTTGATGCGGATGCCATTGTCGAACAAGGAAAAAAGCTTTCTATAGACATTCCCAGGCAAAATTTTATTTTAACGGTTATAAAGCTGGACGATTATAATAGTCTGGTTCAAGCATATGGCCCGGGCAAGATTATAAGCATTATTAAATCCATAAGGACATTTTTGGTTAAAAACATAGATGCTAAAAAGCTGGGATATGTTTTTGAAGTTGATGATATACTGTGTGTAATATGGAATCAATCGGTAGAAGACTGTATTCAGATTATGAGAAACCTGTATAGAGATCTTGCTGTGGAGATGTCCATTATGGAAATGCCTGATAGACGTGAATTAACCGTTACTTTTGCTTATGCCGGACCTGTAGAGGGAGCAGCCGGTTTATGCAAGGCTTACTCTGAGACACTCAGTATGTTTATGCATAGAACCTATCTGGGTGGAAATAAAATTCTGAATATTACCAACCTTAACGGCAGGGGAAATCAGATAATGACCTTCAGTGAAGAGAAAACGGTTATCACGGAAATACTGGGTTTGATGCAAGGGGGAGACTCTAATACAGTAATACAATATATTGATGCGTATGAGGATAATTTGGCAAAAATCTGTTTTATGGATATCAACCAGATTATTATGATGTGCATTAAAATAATATTGGCTGTATCCAATGATGTAGGGCAGATGAGAGGGAATAATCAGGAATTTCAGACAAAAACCAGTTACCAGATAAAAGAATTGTGCTTTTATGAAACCATAACTGCTGTTTTCAAGCAATTAAAATTATTTCTTGTGGAGGCCATTGTTTTATTAAATAAGGAGAACCACCCGGCTAACAGTAGAATAATTGAAGAAGCTGTAAAATATATGCAGGATAATTATGAAAAGGCTGTTACTCTGGAAGGTGTCGCAAAACACGTAAATGTGCACCCTGTCCATCTATCAAGACTTTTTAGCCAGGATTTCGGAAAGACCTTTAAAAGTGCTCTTACGGATATAAGGATTGAGGTTGCCAAAAAAATGTTATTGGATACGAATAACAAGGTTTACGAAGTATCTTTTGCCGTGGGTTATGAAACTCCGAGATATTTTAGTGAACTCTTCAGAAGTATTACCGGTCTCACACCCGTTGAATACAGAGAAAAATACAAAGCCTGAGTTCTTCAAGGGGAGGTTTCAGGAATAATGAAAATGAGTTTCAGACATTCTCTACGAGGCAAAACGGTGGTTTATGGCACCATTCTGGCAGCTCTGTCAGTACTTCTTACGATTACATCCTGCTATTTTGTCAGTTACAAGCTTATACAGAATCAATTTGAATATGTTAACAGGATAACAACAAGTGCTGCTGTAGAAAGAACCAACATGTATATGGGAAAAATCGCCAGCACCTTCAACTCGGCAATGAACAACGATTCCTTCGATATACTTGTTGGTAACAGGAATACCAGCTTTTACAGTTTGATTAAAGCTCAGAAGGATTATGAAACATATCTTAAAAGCTTGATATCTTTAAATGATAAAGTCGATGCGCTGGTGCTTGTAAGCAAAAAGGATATATTCGTAAATATAGGGAATGTTGTTGGTCAGGATTTCAATGAATACAAAAGTGATGAATTTTTTGATAAAGTCCAGGGTTACATTATAAAAAGCGATAACTCGAATCAAATGTATCTTGATATGTATTCCAGAAAAAACTATGAAAGAATTGCAGTCATAAATCCTGTGGTGAAACCCGGCAGCATGCAGTTGGAGGCGGTGGTTATCGCTGTATTGAGCAAAAAGCTTTCCGAGAACCTGCAATTTACGGAAGGCAGTATCAAACTTGCCGATGGGACGGGGAATTATGCTACCATTATCAATAAAGAAGATTATAAAGCTTTAGATGATCATCATTATACATTTGCAAACAAATTAAGCTTCAGTGGCTGGACGATTTATAACACCTACAGGTTTGAAAAGATACAGAGCCTGATAAATCATTATTATCTGACAAATATAATGTATGGACTGCTGTATATTTTTCTGTCCTTTCTATTGCTCATGTGGTTCAGCAAGCTGCTGGTTGAGCCGATCAACCAGATAGAAGGTCAAATAACAAATCTGAACGAGCTTATTATTGAGAATAAGCCTATTCTGTTTAAAAAGAGGAAATTGGGATTTAAGGTCTCTATCCTGATACTTTACACCTGTTTAGTTACTGTTCCTGTTATGTGGTTTACCGCGAGTGCCTATGTCAACTCCAAAGATATCATTGAAAACAGGTTAGGTTCCGTATTTGAATATGGCGTAGAAATTTTACACCAGCATATTGATTTTGTTTTGAACAGCTATTATCAAAAGGGAGTGGAAATAGCGGAGATCAATAGTAATGTTCAAACATTTCTGAATAATGACATCAGCTCCGATACCAAAAATAAAATCCAGTATGTATTGAATGACTTTATCCTGGCGAATAACTTTATTGGAAAAAGAATCACCAATATCTCGTTATATGACAAATCGTCCAATTTGATATGCTCTTCAAACTACAGCTGGACTTCCTTGATAAAGACTCTTAACGGGAAGGAGTTCAAGTTCCTTACGGCTAATGGTTCGAAGCCATTATGGGAATACTTCAGGGATATGAATTTGAATAAAGACTGTATCAGAATTGGTATAGCAGTCAGGGGAAATGGGGATGATGTAGAGGCAGGAAGATTTCTTGGCTATATGTTTATAGACTTTGAGTCATCTGAAATAACCCAGATGCTGGATAACTTCATGAAAAGCAACGATGTTTGGGTATTTCTTACAAGTGGGAGTTCACAGGATTTGATCAGTAACAGCGAGATTGCCCCCCAGGTAAACAGCCTAATCAATTATGGTATTGACCTGTCCCGCAAACAAAATAAAGAGAGAGTCTTATTCAATATGGACCGGATTAATTATCTCATGGTAGTCAAACAGTTTGACCTGAACGCATTCAAACTTGTTTACATACTCAGGAATTTTAATGAGGGAAGGTCGATCCTGTATGTCAGCATTATAAATCTGATTGTGCTTATTATCTTAAGTTTGATATTTTCTTATGGATTTTCATCCATGCTTTCAAAGAATATTACCAAATTGATCAAAGCCTTAAAAAGTATCAAAACCGGTAACCTTAATGCCAGGTTCAAAAGCAGCATTGTAGATGAAATAGGGGTTTTGGGCAACAACTTTAATGAGATGCTGGAACAACTGAACAGAATGATTGATGAAAAATATATTTCCGAGGTCAGGCTGAAAGATGCTGAGATAAGGGCACGGGAATATGAATTGAATCTGCTTCAGGCTCAGATCAATCCCCATTTTCTATATAATACTTTAAAAACTGCACAGTATATGGTGTATATGGGAGATCCCAGGGCGGAAAAAATGATTAAGCTGTTGATTGCACTCTTCAAGACCGGTATTACCAGAGGAGAAAAGCTAGTTTCCCTAAAAGAGGAAATCAATCACGTAAAAACTTATATTAATATTCAGCAAATGAGATTTTCAAACAAATTTGACGTGTTCTACAACATCAACAAAGACCTGTTGAATCTCAAGATATTGAAGCTTACTATGCAGCCATTGGTTGAAAACGCCATTTATCATGGGCTGGAATTAAAAGAGGGTAAAGGAGAAATCCATATTGATGCAGATAAACACAATGATCTGCTAGAGTTCAAAATCAGTGACAATGGGATTGGTATGAGCAGCGACAAGCTATATGAAATAAAAGAGCTGTTGGAAGGAAAAAAGCAAAGTAAAAGTATTGGAGTAGTAAATGTACATGAAAGAATAAAGCTGCGTTTTGGAAACCGATATGGACTGGATATTGATAGTGAAGATGGCAAGGGTACTGTAGTAACAGCCCGATTTCCAATCGCAATGGAGGATAGTAAATTCTGTTGAGCGCTTTTTACATACCATGGC
>CAYYEC010000109.1:0-9993 GCA_964470745.1 uncultured Eubacteriales bacterium
ATTACACCAATCATTACAAATATATTAGATCTATTTCCAATTATAGATTGTGACTTTGAATCTGTTGATATACCTGGACTATATTTTGCAGGCTCTTTAACTCATGGGCTTGATTATAAAAAATATTCTTCAAGTGGATTCATACATGGATTTAGATACAATTCAATGATACTTGCAAAGTATTTGTTTGAAAAAATAACTTCAACAAAGGTACAGACTTATGTGAATGATAAAAACCTTGATGAATATATTTTTGAACGACTAAATAATAGTGCCGGAATATACCTGCAACCTGGTTTTGTTGGACTGCATCTAACCGTAGAAGAAAATAAAATTATAGATAACGGCTATAAAACCCTTAAGTCGTTTCAAGAGATGATGTGTGATGGGACACAGATACTTTTAACATTAGAATATGGAAATATATGTGGTGTCAAAGATGCGTTAGCTATAGAAAGAAAACCGGGGATTCCAGAAGGAAGTCTTCATATTCATCCGGTAGTAAGAGTAAAACACAACAAGATGATAGAAGAAATAGTATTGGAAGAAAATTTATTTAACAAATTTGATAAGTCAGAAGTAAATATAAAAATATTAGAACAATTAGTGAATGATATAAATAATAAAAAAGTTTTAGTATCATAGTGTTGGACTAAAGCAAGAATGATATATATGAGTATGTTCTATTAAAATTAATGAAAGGTGATTGGAATATATGAATAAATCATATGAAGAGAGTTTAAAAAATAGTAGAAAAGAAAAATTATATTACCCAATATCTCATCACTTTTATCCAATACTTGAGTTTGATGAAAAGTCTACTCATACAAAGAACTATATTGATCATTTTAATGGTAGGGAAATTAATACACAAGATAATCAATTATATATACATATTCCATTTTGTGAATCAGTATGTATGTTTTGTCCTTTTCATATAAAGGTCGCTAGTGAAAAAATTAAAATTTATGATGAATATGTTATGTACCTTATTAAAGAAATGGAGATATTAGCACCTAAAATAGAAAATGTTTTTATCAAAGCCATTTATTTTGGAGGTGGATCACCATCAGTTTTGAGTACAAAAAATATAGAGGACTTATTTAATGCAATACAAAAACTTTTTGATGTTGGTGATGATGTAGAAATTACTTTTGAAGGTGAACCGAGAACACTAAATAATGATGAGCTTCTTCAGATATTAAAGAGCAATGGGGTAAGTAGAATAAGTTATGGTGTTCAGACTTTTGACCCTAAGATGAGAGAACTATTGAAGATAGGAGCAAGCCTTGACGATGTTTATAAGTGTCAAGAGGCTCTTAGAAAGCAGCAATTTGAAGATGTTAATATCGACATGATGTATTACTTACCAGGTCAGTCAATAGAAGATTTACACAAAGATTTAAATCAATTGAAAATGTTTGGCGTTGATAGCTTTGATTATTATTACTTAAGTTACTATGCATTTCCAAAAAGTTATTTTACAAAAGTAGATAATAATACTGTACCAGCTAAACCGGAAGAATACATTCGCCATAAGATGTTTAGAGTGATACGGGATTATATGAAATCAATTAATTATAATCATAAATTAGAATCGTTTTTTACTTTAAAGGATACTATTCCGGAATTTTTTAGGATACTTTGGGGTGGTGGAGATGGTAATGGAGATGCGAATACCATTGCCATCGGTGTATCATCAAGAGGATTTTTTAATAATAAGGCTTATGCTAATTATACAAAACTTGCAGATTACTACAAAATGCTACAAAATAGACAATTGCCCATTCAATCTATTTCAGAAGAGGTTTCCCCTGAAAATCGAGGGATGGTATTTTTCCCCAAATTTTTTAATATTCATGAAGAGAGGATTCCCAAAAATTATCTTGGAATCGTTAATGAACTATTAGAAGAAGAGCTGCTAAAAAAGAAATCTGATAGCTATTTAATAACAGACAAAGGATTAGATTGGTTGCCAAATATAACTATGGAATTTTTTACTAATCATCAAAAAGAACTATCGGACCAGATTGTTGAGAAGCTGAAAAATCATTATTCCAATAAGGTGACTGTTTATGGGTGAAAAAATTCTTATTATACAAGAAAAGCCTACAGAATTTATAGTTAACAGCTTAATGAATTCCGGATTCAAAATTATTTTAGCAACTAATAGAGAAGAAAGTATAAAAGGAATTTATGAATATATATATGTAGATATCTTTAAAGAGGATATGTTACTACAAGAAGTGTTAAAATACCATCAACGTAATAAAATTGACTGTGTGCTAAGTACATGGGAAGGAACTGCTGATAAATGTGCTTTAGTTTCGAAAGCATTAGGATTGAAAAATAATGAGTATCAAAGTGTATTAATGTCAAGAGATAAGCTGTATACCTATTATGCATTATCTGCAAATGCTGTTGGTATACCAAAAACAATTGTTGTTAATGAGTATCTAGAAAATGAAACAAGAATTGAAAAAGAAATAGGGTATCCTGCTATTATTAAACTTAGATCATCAACTAATAGCCAAGGTGTTATAAAAATAAATTCAACAGAAGAATATGTACTAGAAGTTGAGCAACTTAATAGTATATTAACAAATAGTGGAGATGATAATCGCCTTAGATATCTATATAAAAATAACTTTACAATCATTGCTCAAGAATATCTGGAAGGTAAAGAAGTTAATATTGACTTGCTTTATAAAAATAATAGGTATTTGTGTGTAGGAATCTTTGAAAAAGAGCAAATGAATGGTCCCTACTTTCCAGAAAGCATGAGTGTTTTTCCTACTTCATTTACAAAACAGCAAGAGGATGAAATGGTACAACTTGCTTGGAAAGGTGTAAAAGCACTAGGGGGAGTAATTGGAGCGGCTCATGTTGAGATTAGATATACAACAGAAGGTCCTAAAATCATTGAAATGGCATTGCGCCCAGGTGGTGCGTATACGGCATTGGCTATTGAGCATTTATATAGTATAAATATATACGAAGAACTTGTTAAAATACTAATTTATGAAGACTATTTTCCTGTAAAAAAACAAACGAAATTAGCATGCTTGTATGCAGGTATATTATCTTCAAAAGAAGGTACAATCACAGCTATTGAGGGTATTCATTGTTTGGAGGAAACAGAAGGGATGTTAGATTATGTTCAAATCAAACAAGTTGGCGATTATGTTACTTTGCCTCCTCAAACTTCAGATCCTCATATCTTCCATTACATATTGGCTGGGAAAACTTATGAAGAAGTTATAAGAAAGCATAAGATGATAAAATCAACAGTTAATATAAACATAGGTATTTAAGACTTAATCTTTATAGAAGGAGATAGAGGAATGAAAAAACTTTTAATGATAGGTTTGCCACGGTCTTCTTATTCAAGACACAAATGTCTGCAAGAAGCTTTTGTAAATGGTATTAAATTGTATGTAGCTGAGCAAAAAGAGTATATTATTCCATATAAAGAAGAGTTAGATAAATATAATGTTGAAATGATTGTGTGCAAAGAAATTGATTTGGATTATCTTGCAAGTATTATCACAAAAGAGCATATTAATAATGTGTTTTCCCTAACAGAGTTTCAATTAGAAAATGCTTCAAAACTAAGAGAAAAATTAAATCTATCGGGTGATTATTCACAGGTGGTTAGAAGTACTCGAAATAAGTATAGGACTAGAGTACACTTAGATAAGCAAAATCTTAATAATATTAAATATAATGCGTGTACATATGATGAGTTACTTAAAGTGTATAGAGAAGATATGCCAGCGCAATGTATAATTAAACCTGTGGATTTAACAGGAAGCATTGGTATTCAAAAAGTTAATTCGGAAGAAGACATAAGAGATTATATTGAGTTTTGTAAAACCCATGAAATGCTTAAAGTGAGTGATATTTTTTTATTGGAAGAATATATAGAAGGTAAGGAAGTAAGTGTAGAGGGAATTGTTATTAAAGGAACTTTTTATATGTTTGGAGTTACAGAAAAATTTAATACAAGTGAGCCTTATTTTATGGAAATAGGTCATCGGATACCTATGAATATTACCGATGCGGGACTGGAAAATGAAATTTTTGAGTATGTAAATGATTGCATTAAAGCTCTTAATATTAATCAAAGTCCTATTCACGCAGAGTTAATACTATCAAAAAAGGGACCTATTCTTGTTGAAATACATACACGATATGGTGGTGATAATATAAATCAGCTTTTATTTAATGCATATGGGATTAATATTTATGAACTATATTATAAGGCATTGCTGGAAGAACAAGTACAATATTGTGCACATCGTTGCAAATCCATATGCCAAATAAAATTTTTTTCAACAGAGGATGGATATATTGAAGAAATTCATATTGACAAATCATTAAAGAAAAGAAATGATATAATTGATTTAACTTTTTATAAAAATATTGGTCAATATGTAGAGTCTTATCCTCATCGATTTGCAAGGGTGGGGCATATTCTTTTTAGAGCAGAAGATTATAATACCTTACAGTTGCTTGATCAAGAAATTGAAAAAAAAATAAAAGTCAATGTTGTGAAGGAGATTGATTGTGAAAAACTATAGAAAATTGATGGTTGCATTAGGTATTACTTATTTTGGAAGTTGGTTTAATCTTATAGCTATAGTATCGGTTACATATGCAATAACAGGTAGTAAATTTGCACTGGGAGTGGCTTTTGCTATCAAATTCCTCCCCAAATTAATTTTTAGTTTCTTATCTGCATTTATTTTAGATCGGTTTAATAAGAAAAAAATTATGGCTATTGCAGAGTATACTTCTTTTTTTGCTGTGTTAGGTATAGCTATTGTTACGGGTGACAGCGGTTCGATTATATGGGTGTATGTATTTTATTTTATAATGAATTCAGCAGTATCAATTTTTGACCCGGCTAGAATGGCTATTATTCCAACGTTATTTGAATCCAAGGAAGATTATGGGAAAGCTGTTTCGGAACTTTCGAATATTCGTTATTCTACAATGCTTATTGCGACAGGACTAGGAGGTGTCTTGTTAGAGATTGTTGGTGCTAGAATGCTATTTTTATTTGATGCAATTACATTTTTTATATCTGCTTCAATTATAATGACTATAAAATTAGAACATAAGTCGTTGCAATCTACAAAGTTAAAATTAACAGCATCCATTCAAAATCTTTTTAAAGAATTTAAAATTGGATTAAAGGAAATTAAGAATGTACCTGGATTACAAAGTGCAGTGATTATTTTTGGATCTAGACAATTTGTGTATGGGATTGCTCAAGTTACATTTTCTTTATTAGTATTAGATAAGCTAGGCAAGTCGGAATCGTGGTTAGGTATTGCATATACAGCAGGTGGTGTTGGATGCGTTACAGCAGGATTTTTATTTAAAGTCTTGCAGAAAAAACTTAATGAAAAATTTTATAAATTATTTAATATACTTATTTATCCATTAAATGCACTTGCAATGTTTTTGATGTTTGCTTCTGGAAATATTGGAATGTTTTTAGTGGTAGTATTTATTCACGATATTTTTTCGGTATCTAGTGAAATTTTCTTGGATTCAAGTATTGTTACGTTTGCTGGAAAAGAAACTGTTGGAAAAATTAGTTCTATTTATATGACTATTGGGCGATTACTTTACTTGCTTGCGACTTTAGCATATACATTTTTATTGAATGGAATTGGATATGTAGAACTTGGAGCAATACTGGCAGCAATTTTATTATTAGGTGTCGCAATAAGTTTTTATACGACGAGTAGTGGTGCTGAAGTTGAAACTAAGAAAGGAATTTGACAATGCTAAAAAGACAACAGATATATGAAGATTGTATTAATGATGCTTCTAATAATGTAAAGAGAGTTTATAACAAGTTTGCAGGTAGATTTTGTGAAGCTGGTCCTATATATAAAGATGCCATTCCTCTTTTTTATCCTTTTATATATAGTGAGGAACAAATAGGATATATTGCAGCTTTGACTGAAAACCTTATGTCTTGTATTTATAGTCTACTATCACTTTCCAAAGAGAACTTTACTGAGTTAATTACATTGTTAGGGTATTTTGATGATGAAATTCAGTTATTAGGTGGATCCGATTTTGAAAAAGATTTGGAATTATCAAAATTATTTGCTCGAAGTGATTTTATTATCAGACATAATAAACCTTATTTTTTAGAAACAAATGTAAGTGCACCGCTAGGGGGAATTGGTATTGCAGACCGATATTATGAAATATTTGACGAAATAAGAGGGGAAGTAGGTCTTGATGGAACAATCAGTTTCAATCCATATATAAACTGGGGTGAGGGTATTAAATATGCCATTAATAAATATACAGATAAGAATATAGATGAAACAAAAATTATTTTAGCATCTTGGGATGAGGAAATAGAACCAGATAAATCAGATGCTGCAGAAGGTGTTTATTTTTTAAAAAAATTAGGTCTTAATGTAGAACTTGCTTCTTTTAAACAATTAGAAATGAGGGAACAGAAGATATATTATATGGGTGAAGTGGTAGATGTAATTTATGGTGCAACAATATTTAATGAACTACAGCAATTCCCGGATAAAAAAGAAATTTTTACAAAAATCAAGCAGTACCATGATCAAGGAAATGTACTATATTTAGTTCCCATGTTATCCAATCTTTTTGGAAATAAAGGCATTTATGCGTTGTTGTCTGATGAGAATTATAACAAGAACATTGAGCCGGAGAAACTAGATGCCATTATAAATCATATTCCGTGGACTAGATTTTTAAAAGACAGCAATGTTTATTATGAGGGAAAAAGAGTAGATTTATTACAGCTGCTTAAAGATAAAAAAGATTTATTTGTTTTAAAACCTCAGTTATCCTATAGTGGGAAAGGAATATATATAGGTAAAAATTTGTGCATGGAAAAATGGATTGAAGTTGTAAATCAGTGCCTATTCAAAAGATATATTGTACAAGAATTTATTGAACCGGATATTGAAGAATTACTGATTAAAACAGATAGATTGGATGGAAAGAAGCCATATAAAAATTGTTATGGTGCTCTTTGGTTTAATCATCACTTTAGTGGACTGTTTATTCGAAATATGCCTGTAAGTGACAATGATATTATTAATATATCACATGGAAGTACATATTCTGTAGGATTTTATACTCTTTCAAAAAATATAAAATTCTAGTGCCTCGCTTCAAGATATGTGCACGTATTTACGGAGTGAGGTATTAGTATTATTAGCTGATACTGTTCTATTCTGCTAATAATATTAGAATCTTTATTATTGCTTCATAAGACTAAACTATATAGGATTTAGTTTTACTATAAGTAACCAAAATTCAGGAGATAACATTATAATATTATAGAAAGGAAAGGATAAAAATGATTGATTATTCTGTAGCAACCCAGTGGAATACGAAAAAAACCCTAGACATACTTTCGATATTTAATGAAAATAATCGTGTAAGTGATATATATGGTGCAATAACATTTAACCCAATTGGGCATGGAAGGTCTCCTTACGCTGTTCCAAATATAGGGAAAGATGAAGCAAAGGAGCATATTAAAGCTATTCAAGATAGGGGTATTACATTTAATTATTTGCTAAATGGTAATTTTGATTCGGAAAAGTTAAAAAAGCAGAAATTTGTAGATGAAGTTTTAAGGTATTTGGATGAGGTTGTTTGTGGTTTTAAAATATCCTTTGTAACCATTGCAGTACCAGAATTAGTTCAAATTGTTAATGATAAATTTCCGGAAATTAAGGTAAAACTATCGACTATCAATAATATTTTATCTAAAGAAGATTTGAAACGATTAGAAGGATTAAAATTTGATAAAGTTACATTAGGAAATGATGCACCTCGTAATATTAATAGGTTAAAAGAAATGATAGAATACTCCACTACGAAAGATTACGAACTAGAACTAATGATTACCGAGACTTGCTTACATAAATGTTCAACAAGAAGCATTCACTATCGCAAACAAACAAAGGCTTCCTCGGATTACTCTACGGATTGGTATATGAATAATTGTACAGTGCAACGTATCATGTACCCAGAGGAAATTTTCAAAACTTGTTGGATTCGTCCGGAAAATCTTGATGATTATATTGAGTTGGGTATAACTAATTTTAAAATATCTGGTAGAAGTAAAACTCCGGAGTGGACAAAGCAATGTCTAGAGGCATATATAAGAAGGAAGTATGAGGGGAATTTACTAGATATATTGGGAACAACACCACCTAGATATGAAGAAAATAGTGAGCATTTGTTTTTTATTGAAAATCAGGCTCTTGATGAATTTATAGACAATCATCCAATGAATTGTTATGATTTGGATTGTTCTGTATGCGAATATTGTAAAAAGACAGCTATTAATCTATTTGAAAAAGGACAATTTAAAATTAATAAAATATGCGGCGAGTATGAAGTTAAAAATGGAAGTTTGCAATGTAAACCCGCTTCATATACCGATGAACTTATTGGACTGGTTAACGCAAAGAAAGGGCTGTAGGGTAATATAGTATGAAAACCATTAAAGAAAGAAAAAAAAGTATTGGTGTTCCTAGAGTAAATTCTAAAGATAAATATGTAGATTCTATACAACAATACCTTATAGAATTCGGATTCAATACTGATATAGTAAAAAGCAGTATTGAGCGGTGCATAGAAAAAGGTTTCTACAATATGACTATGTCCGAACAAGCAGATTCAATGACACAGTTAGTACTAAATCTAGCAAAGGACAATAAAACAAAGAAAGAGCTTATAGCATACTTTTATAAATCTAAAAACCATAGAATACGCTGTCGTATCCCAATGATGATATATGATACATATAAAAACAGTCCAATTGAGATGCTAGAAAATCTGAAAGTCATTGCAAATGATGAAGCTACAGGACCGAGGGAGAATGCACAAGGAGCAATAAGAAAGCTTTTAATATGGCAAGGAATAGATTTTTTAAATGAAGTTGTAAAACTTAAAGAAGATCCTAATGAAAATGTAAGAAGAGCTTTTGTAGAGGCAACTCGTCCTAGAGGCGTTTGGGTGGAGCATATATCTTTTCTAAAAGATGAACCAGTATATCTTTATCCACACCTTCAAAAATTATTAAATGATAAGTCAGAATATGTAAAAACAGCTATAGCTAACAGTATTAATGATATATCAAAAGATCATAAAGATATAGCTATTGAGTGGTGTAAAGAATGGAGAAATATGTATGGAGATAAAATACAGTGGATTATTAAACAGGGATTACGATGGCTTAGAAAACAAGGTAATTTAAAAGTTATGGAATTGGAAGGTTACTTCTTTCCCGAAAATATTACGATGGAGATAGCTTTACCAAATGGTAGGGATATTGCATATAATGAAATTGTACCTTTTGAGCTGACTTTAGAAAACAAGGGCGAGAAGGAGCTAAGTTGTTGTTTGCAATATAAAATCTATAAACCTAATGGAAGATTTAAAATATATGAAGGCGGTATTTTTAAACTGCCAAGTAAAAACTCGCAGAAAATAATTAGGTGTCAGCATTTTTCAGATACAAGTGCTTATAAGCTGCAAGATGGTTATTATGCCGTTGAATGGATTATAAATGGATTTAAATTAGGAGAAATAAATCTTGATTTTAAAAGAAATAAAAGTGAACATGAGACATTTTGAATGAAATATTATAAACTTACTATATTTCAAAAAAACATATGCATCAGAAATAATGTGTAAATAAAATTCTGTAAGCGTCAAAATTTGCCCACATATTAAGATATAAAAAATGATGATAGAATACCTTCAAAGGAGGTAAATATCATGTCGACAAGAACAGATAATACAAAAGGTTTCTATACCAAAGTTTTTTACCTTTTGTAACACTCCTTGCATTACAATCGATTCTTAACATAGCATAAAAATATATATACGGACGTTATTATCTCTCTATATATAAGTCAATAAGTACTTTACAGTAGGAAAAGGTATGCTGGAAAAAAG
>CAYYEC010000110.1:0-6378 GCA_964470745.1 uncultured Eubacteriales bacterium
GAGCTTGGATGAAGCAGCTTTAAGGGAACTAAAAGAGGAAACTAACATTGATAAAATATATATGGAGCAGCTTTATACATGGGGAGATGTGGACAGAGATTCACGTACAAGAGTAATAAGTGCCTCCTATATGTCTCTGGTTGACAGTTCGGCATTTGATATAAAGGCGAGTGATGATGCAGATGATGCGAAATGGTTTACAGTTTCCTGCAAATTATATCAAGAACAAAAGACAGTAACTGAAAAGGGATATATCCTGCAAAGATTGTTCAAATTGAGTCTATCTAACGATGAAAATAATCTTTCAGCAATAGTAAGGATAATAAAGACTGTTGAAGGGAAAGTGACAAAAGTAGAAAGAGAAGTAGTTGAATCAAATGGAATAGCTTTTGACCATGCAAAAATAATAGAATATGGGATTGAAAGACTACGCAGCAAAATTGAGTATACGGATATAGCATTTAATCTAATGCCGGAGCTATTTACCCTTACTGAGCTTCAGCAGGTGTACGAAGTTATTCTTGATACTGAGCTGTTAAAAGCAAATTTTAGGAGGAAAACCGCTGATATGGTGATTGAAACGAATGAGTATACCAAGGACGCAGGACATAGACCCTCTAAACTATTCAGGTTTGACCCTAACTGGCAGGAAACGTGATAAGTTTAGGATTACTGCGTCAGATTTCAGCTCTGCGGTGCTCATTTATCTTAATAAACTCCGCTTCTTGAGTCTCATCTTCTTTGTACTTCTTGCTTCTGACGTTTCCATCATAAATTTTGAAAGGAGAAATCTATATGAGAATAATAAATAAAAATGAGTTTCTGAAAAGAAGTGTTGAAACTCTTGGAGAGATATTTGATGTGCTGGCAAAGCTCACTGCTATCCAATTGAAAAATTTGCAGGGGAAGCAAACGGCCCTTGTAATAGTTGATATGGTAAATGGTTTTGTCAGGGAAGGTGCGTTAAAGAGCCCGAGAGTGGAAGGTTTGATTCCTGAAATAGCAGAATTGTCAAAGGCCTGTGACAAATTGCAGATTACAAAACTTGCATTCGCAGACTGCCATACAAAAGCTTCACCGGAATTTGATGCTTATCCGGCACACTGTATGATTGGTACCAGTGAAGGAGAAATCGTTGACGAACTCAAAGAAATAGGAGGTTATACTCTTATTCCTAAAAACTCTACAAATGGTTTTCTTGAAGAAGAGTTTCAGAAATGGTTTAAAGAAAATGAACACATAAATACCTTCATAATTACCGGTGACTGTACCGACATCTGTGTACAGCAATTTGCAATAACATTAAAAAGCTGGTTTAATATGCAAAACAAAAAAGCAAGAGTGATTGTTCCTGTAAATACAGTTGAAACTTATGATTTCGGTTTGCATGACGGTGACTTTATGAATGTAATGGCATTGTATAATATGATGATTAATGGAATTGAAGTGGTTACGGGGGTGGAATAAATGGATAAGATGAATTTAACGATGCTGACTGATTTTTATGAATTAACCATGGCAAATGGGTATCTTCAGAATGGTTTAAAAGATAAAATTGCATGTTTTGATATGTTTTTTAGAAAAGTGCCGGACAATGGTGGTTTTGCAATAATGGCAGGAGTTGAACAGCTTATACAGTATCTGGAAAACCTCAGATTTGATGATAAGGATATAGAATACCTGGGGAGTAAAAATCTATTCAGTGAAGAATTTTTGCGATATCTTAAAACTTTTAAGTTCAACTGTGATGTTTGGGCGATACCCGAAGGGACTCCAATATTTCCTAATGAGCCTGTAGTAACGGTTAGAGGACCTGTTATTGAAGCACAGTTTATTGAAACAATGATTCTATTAACAATAAATCATCAAAGCCTGATAGCTACAAAGGCAAATCGTATTGTCAGAGCTGCCCAGGGAAGGGATGTTATGGAGTTTGGCTCAAGAAGGGCACAAGGTTATAATGGAGCTATTTATGGTGCAAGGGCTGCATACATAGGAGGATGTGTAGGAACTGCATGTACAATCGCAGAGAAGGAATTTAACATTCCGGTTATTGGTACAATGGCACACAGCTGGATTCAGATGTTTTCAACTGAATTAGAAGCTTTTCGTGCTTATGCAAGAACATATACTGATAATTGTACATTTCTTGTAGATACATATAATGTGTTGAAATCCGGTGTACCCAATGCAATAAAAGTATTTAACGAGGAAATAGTTCCAAGAGGCTTTAGGCCTAAGGGAATCAGGATTGACAGTGGTGATGTTACATATCTTTCAAAGGAAGCCAGGAGGATGCTGGATGAAGCAGGCTTCGGGGATTGCAGAATTGTAGCATCCAATTCGTTAGATGAATTTATTATCAGAGATATACTTGTGCAAGGTGCACAGGTGGACTTGTTTGGTGTTGGGGAACGCCTAATCACTTCTAAGTCAGAGCCTGTATTCGGTGGGGTTTACAAGTTGATAGCAGTTGAAGAAAATGGCGAAATGATTCCCAAAATAAAGCTTAGTGAAAATGTAGGTAAAATAACTAACCCAGGTTTCAAACAAGTTTGGAGACTTTTTGACAAGGAAAGCGGAAAAGCAATTGCAGATGTGCTTACAACTAACGATGAAACTATAGATGAAAATAAGCCTTATGAACTATTTGATCCTGAATATACGTGGAAAAGGAAAACTGTAACCAATTTTGTTGTAAAAAGGCTTTTAGTAAAAATCTTTGATAGGGGTACGTGTATATATAAAAATCCAAAGTTAAGCGAACTAAAAAGCTACTGCAAAGAGCAAATTGACACATTATGGAATGAGGTAAAAAGATTTGAAAACCCCCATAAATACTATGTTGATTTGTCAAAGCCACTGTGGGAGATGAAGGAAAGATTGCTGCAAGAGTATTCGGTGAAATAGAATGGGGGAGATATTATGATAGATAGATTTGAAATAATTAAAGGTGATATAACTAAACAGAATTTTGACTCTATCGTATATGCGTCAAATAGTTCGTTAGTTGGGGGGGGGGGGGTAGATGGGGCTATTCACAGAGCAGCTGGTTCAGAGTTAGTAATGGAATGTAGACAGCTTAACGGTTGCAAAACTGGCCAGGCTAAGATAACCAAAGGATACAAACTTCCTGCTAAGTGGGTCATTCATACCGTCGGGCCTGTTTGGCAAGGTGGGAAAAAGGGAGAAGATGGATTTTTGGCTGCTTGCTATAGAAATTCTTTGGAACTAGCGGTTAAGAATGATATAAAAACCATAGCTTTTCCGTCGATAAGTACAGGAGCATATAGGTTTCCTGTAGAAAGGGCAGCAGCGATAGCGGTTAATGAGATTAGGAAATTCCTTGAAATGTACTTAAGCATTGAGAAAGTGTTAATGGTTTGCTTTGATGAGGATACATATAGAGAATATCTATTTCAGAAAGAAGGTTAAACATGTTTAAATCTCTAACAGCTATTGAAAGAATAAAGAATGGCGATTTTCAGGTTCTAAAAAGCAAAAAATGGCTTAAGTTTCTGACATTGACTTCAGAATCGAATATCAACCTTGAGAGGGTTAATTCTCTTGAAGAAGTGAAAAACAATTATGTATTAAGCTATGTAGAAAAAACACTTAAAGCACTTGCAACTTTGAAGCTAAGTGAGTACCAAGCCTATATAATTGAAGAGACGTTAAAATGGTCTGAAGTTGCAAAGTCTGGGCTTATACATCAAAGAAACCATTGGATAAAAAAGAGCTACAATCTATTTGCACATAATATTGGCTCTGCAGAAATTTATCTGGAGGAGTCTACTGAATCAAATCCTGAAATCAAGAGGATAGTACACAACCTTATACTGACTCATGGCTTGATAGGACAGTATATTAGGGGAGAGGTACCACTTTCGGATAATAAACCGTTATATCAGCTTGTTAAAGAAGGGAACATACCAGCTACCGAACTGAAAGAAATACTAAAGGCACTTAACTATTGTATTGTGACTGCAGTTGATGAAGGCATATGGAGAGATATTAGTAAAAAGATTGATGAAATAATCGAGAATATTGTTGGCGGACAATTTGATAAACAGTACGAGTTCAAGGATAAAATAAGGCGTTTAAGGGCTATTTCTATTAAGAATGGTGAGAATTTTGATGCAGAGTACGAAAAAAGCCTTTCTGATTCAAGGATAATCGGCAAAATATCTAGCCTTCTTGATGTGGCAGATTTATGGTATGTGGAAGCGGCACTTTTTGATTTTTCATTTGAAGAATTCGTAAAGATATTTTTACTCATTTCACAGGGAGTGAATTTATGCAAAGTTAAACATATCAGCTTTGAATACTTGATGAAGGCTATTTACTACCAGCATGAAGGGAAGAAACGGATTAACATTTATAAAAAACGGATCATTGAAAAGTATCTTGCGGGAATTACAATACAGGATATATTGGAAGGCAGCTACAAAGAAAACTTGCACGTTGCCCGTGAGGTATCCTTTCATAAAAGTTTGGATGATACGGTGTTTTTTACTTTCAGGTTTTCAGCAGCCGGCAGTAAGCTTATCGAATTCTGTATTGAGGCAGAGAAATCCGATGTGCTATATGAAAGTGCTATCATTCTGTTATTTGATTTGTTCGGATTGAGAAAGGATAAATATGACCGCTTTTATGAAGAAGAGAAATATCTTGCAACTATGAATCAGACTGTAGACTATAAAAAGATAATTCTTAATTACATTATCGGTGATAACATCATTGACATAGGCCCAGGAGGTGGAGCCCTGATGGACCTTATTGAAGAACGGTATCCAGAGAAGAAGGTTTTAGGTGTTGATATAGCACAGAATGTACTGGATAGTTTAAAAAAGAAAAAGCAGTTGGAAAACAGGAAATGGGATGTATTATATGGAGATGCTCTTAATCTAGACCAGTATATTGAAAGAGGGAGTGTCGATACGGTAATCTTCTGTTCTATCCTGCATGAACTGTTCTCCTATATCGAATACAACGGAAGAAAGTTTAATCATGAAACATTAGCTGCTGCATTTAAAAGTGTATTTGAGGTTCTGACGGCAGGTGGGAGGATAATTATCCGTGATGGTATTATGACAGAGCCTGTTGATAAAAAAAGAGTAATAAGATTTTTATCCGAGGAAGGTATGCAGTTCCTGGATAGATATGCCAGGGACTTCAAAGGCAGAGATATTGAGTACACAGTGATAGGACAGAATGAAGTACTTATGCCGGTAAATGATGCTATGGAATTTCTTTATACTTATACCTGGGGAGAAAAGTCATATGTTCATGAAGTAAACGAGCAATTTGGGTATTTTATGCCAAGTGGATTTAAAGAGTTTATTGCTTCGGTTTTAGGTGATGATGCAAGGATAGTTGAGTTTAAGCATTTCCTACAAGAAGGATATACAATAGCATTATCTCAAAAAGTAGAGTTTTTTGATGAAAACAGAAATCTGGTAAGGCTGCCTGACAGTACTTGTATTGTAGTAATTGAGAAAACTAACGGTTAATCAAAGGAGGGCTAAATTATGTTCGGATTCAGGTTTATTAAGTTCCAACCAAGTGAGTATGTTTTAAAGTACAGGAACGGTAAAATAGTAAAGGAAGGTGCAGGGATATCATTTTATCATATTCAATTGGGAGAACGGCACGAATATCAGTCTTCAAGCGGAATTATTGTATCAACAGGGCTTGGATCAACAGGCTGGTTAAAGAGTATACTTGCAGGCGCTACAAACATAGTAAACGGAATCTCAGGTAAGAAAATTAAGGTACAGCAGGAAAGAAGCTTACCGTGGAATATTGATTATTTATATTTTTCTGTCCGTGAGCCTTTTCCAAGCAAAACATCCAGAGCGGATATTGTCTTTGGAAAAGTAACCAAAGGGAGCCCTCTTAAGATATTATCTCAAATGCCGGAAAACGGAGTAATATTCAGTGATGGTATTGAAAGTGACTACCTTCAGTTTAACTCTGGTATAGAAGCAACTATTACAGTTGCCGAAAAGAGAGGATATTTAGTGGATTGATTTTATGACGTATATAATATTAAAGGTATCTATTCAACAACTGTCAACAGATCCACTCTGGATGAGTGTGCTTTAGCCTATAAGCCCATGGATGAAATAGTAGGTAATATACAGGATACAGTAGAAATTATTAATATAATTAAACCGATATATAACTTTAAAGCAGCAGAGCAAAGAAGGAAAATTAGTAATGCTATTTGATATACATGCACATTTTAATGATGATAGATTTAAACATGACAGGAATGAGACAATAAAGCTGGGAGCAGGAGGGATATTATGCAAAGCACATTTATGATTTCCGATATGCATTTTGGACATAAAAATATAATGCTTTATGAAAATA
>CAYYEC010000110.1:6388-9970 GCA_964470745.1 uncultured Eubacteriales bacterium
TTAATAATGTGGAGGAAATGGATAATTCAATAATCCAAAACTGGAATAAGACTGTTGGGAAAAACGATAAAGTTTTTGTTCTTGGTGATGTTTCTTTTTATAACAAAGAAAAGACTGCCCAAATAATTAAAAGCCTAAATGGATATAAAACGCTAATTCTCGGCAACCATGATGAGGAGCGATCCATGACGTGGTGGCGTGAGACAGGGTTTGATGAAATATATAGATATCCTATTGTTTTTGAAAAATTTTACATATTATCACATGAACCTTTATACCTAAGCAGGAATATGCCTTATGCCAATATTCATGGGCATATACATCATTTAAAGTATGACGATAAACAATTTTTCAATGTAAGTGTTGAATGCATAGAATATTCGCCTGTAAGTTTTGAGCAGATAAAGGAAGCAATAATTAAAAGTGCAGAATTTGAATGCTAATGAAAACTTAAATATTAATTGTTGTAACCATTAATTAAATTAACTAAGATGTATTGAGAAATGGTAGCATTAATATTGTAGGTATAGAGGATCATAGGTATGATACAGAGCTATACTATTTATATAACAGGCATTATAATCCTTAATTGGGTAGATTTATCAATGATGACAAAAATTTAAAAAAATTTGTGAGAAATTTTAATTTATAATTCAAGCATTCAAAACACTACATAAAATAGTTGCAAAAGTAATATGTCCTTTTTTAAGGGGTAAAATGTACATTTCCCAGTATTTCTTCGGATATTATCGGTGTAGACTACAAAAAAGTTTGACTAAAATCACCTTTCTTTGGAAATAATTAATTTCAAGGAAGGTGTTTTTTTATGGCTAAAAGAAGAAGAGGATTTACAAGAGAGAACTAGGAAAAATGGATAAAAGAGAACAGGGGAAAAGGTGAAGGGAAAGATTATAATCCTTGGATAACTATACAAGATGTAGCTGGTGATGGGAATGCAATCAGGACTCATGGTGGGTGCATGTAATTTAAGTGAAGAAAAATTAAGCGCTAGAGTTAAGAAAAGGAATAAAAGTAGGTGAAAGTGGGGACCTTCCTCAACTAGGATGACCCCAAAGCAGGAGACCGCTGAAAAAAGACACTTTTTTTTAGTAGCCTCTCTGAACTTCGAAAAAAGGGTTTGTTAAGCACACTGCTGCAAGTAATGCCTTTTCATACATTAACAATACCCTTTACATTTTACTTCAACAATGGGCAAAATACAGACATCCGAACAAAAACCTGTGGCGGAGACTTAATAAATATTGGCACGAAAAGAATGGCAAAAGATGGCTTTTTATGGACGGAGATCATTCCCTTATAAACTTAAGGAGAATTAAAATTGTTCGTCATCCCAAATTACAGATTTCTAAAAACCCGTTCATATATAAAACATATTATGGACAAAGAAAACTGTCATTAAAACTACTATCAGCCACCAGAATGAGAATTAGATTATTTTTTACCAAATTGAGTTATTTGCTACATGATTTGTTCTGTTATTAGATTAATCAATTTGTATACTAACATGTCCAAATAACACAATGTAAACTGTTGACAAGTCCTAAATGATATAGTAATATTGTACCATTAAATTTAGACAAAATTACCTATAAAGCTTGGTATTTTGTCAATATAATTGGAATTTTTTAAACTATCAAATACGTAAATTGAAGCATTGAAATATAACCTATATTTGGGCACTTTTGGGTTATATTGAGCTAGTAGTGCAACCGGCAATTTTTTTATTGCCTTTTTACAGATTATAAAAACTATAAATTAAAATTTTTATATAATTGTAGGAGGAGATGTATCTTGAAAAAGCATATAAAATATTTTTCATTAATTTTAGCATTATTATTATTTCAATTATTTTTGAATAATAACCTTGAAATTTTTCCAAAAGTAAATGTCTTTGCTCAAACAGAAAACATAAAAGTTAATTTTCAATCACAGGATGCACAAGTTCCAAATAGCTATATACCGGATTATGGAGAAGCATATGGAATGAAAAATGGATATACCTATGGATGGAACAAAAGTCTTGAAGATAAGGTATGGAAAAGAAATATAAATGCTGATGCAAAAACTGATACCGGTTGTACATTAAACAATGGGGATATATGGGAACTTGAACTTGATAGTGGAATGTATAATATATCAGTAAGTGTAGGCGATGCAGTATATGCCACTAGCAATACAATAAATGTTGAAGGAATAAACTATTTTAGCAATCTGGCACTTGATGCTAATGAGTTTGCGCTGGATACTAATGAAATAGCTGTAAATGATGGCAAGCTAACAATTAATTGTAGTTATGAAGAAACTAATACTGCTGCAATAAATTATGTTTATATTGAAAAAGTATCAATTCCTGAAAATGATGAAACACCACCTACAATCCCTCAAAATTTATCACTTCAAAATGTGACAAATAATCAGGTAAGCTTATACTGGAATGAATCAACTGATAATGTAAGTGTATCGGGATACAACATATATAGAGATGATGAACAAATCTCGACGGTATATGACAGTGTATATTTTAGTGATAATAATGTATCTGCAAATACAACATACAATTACCAAGTAGAAGCATTTGATAAAAAACAAAATAAATCAGCTAAAAGCGAAGCATTAAAAGTAACAACTGCTGCTGAATCTGGAAATGGAATAGGACTTCTTGGAGAATATTTTGATGGAATAGAATTTAACGAAAGAAAAATAATCAGAACTGACTCCACAATTAATTTTGACTGGGGTGCATCATCGCCGGAAGGTATTACAGATTCCGACTCATACACAGTTAGATGGACAGGGAAAGTGGAGCCAATATTCTCCGAAAATTATACCTTTTATACCGAGACTCATGGCGGAGTAAGATTGTGGGTTAATAATCAGCTATTGCTAGAGGACTGGGACGCACATAATATGACTGAACAAAGTGGCTCAATAAATCTAATTGCCGGTCAAAGCTATGAAATTAAAATGGAATATAAAGAAACAAGTGGGTCAGCATCTGCAAAGCTGTATTGGTCAAGTAAAAATCAGAGTAAAGAAATAATTCCTCAAAGCCAGCTTAATCCCCCATTTATACCAGATATACCAGAAAACATAAACATAAATTCAACATCAAATACAGTGGCATTGTCATGGGATGCAGCAAATGGTGCTGAAGAATATGAAGTTGAAGTTGATGAAGCAATAATAAATAATGGAGATTCAACTACGTTTACGAAGACTGGTTTAAATCCGGATACAGTACATGAATTTAGAGTAAGATCTAAAATACCCGGTGTTGTAAGTCCCTGGACAGATTTACATACAATAAGCACTAAAATTGGTGTACCACAAAATATTAATCTAGTTTCTGACAATAATTCTATAATAATCAGTTGGAGTGAAATTATAGGTGCAGATAATTATGAAATTGAAGTAGATGGCTCAATTGTAAATAATGATCTGACTGCAACATATTCACACAATAATTTAATGCCGGATACACAGCATACATATAGAGTTAGAGCAAATAACCGGAATGGTTCCGGTGATTGGAGTGAAATATTTACAAAAACAGTCTTACCT
>CAYYEC010000111.1:0-3064 GCA_964470745.1 uncultured Eubacteriales bacterium
TTATAATCATATTGATAGCTTGTAATTATTGATTTATCAACCTGACCTTCAAAATTTACTTCTTTCTTTTGGGTCGCATTACCATAACTATCTATAGTATACTCAATTCCACAAACTGTAGATGCATCCTTTTTCCACAATTTTTTCATTAATGCATGAAATTTATCTGGTGTTTCATATTCATAGAAAGTTGTATATTCATCATCTATAGGTTCACCATTTATTTTTCTAGATGCATCCTCACCAGTATAATTTATAAGATTACCATATTGGTCATAAGTAAAATTTTCAGTTTTGGTTATAGGATTACCTAATGTTTCACCACTTACAACATTAAATATCAATCTCTCAATTTTTATTGGCATTTTAATATAATTAAATGTTTTATAAATTAATTCCTTATGGTCATTTCCATAATTTATGGTTTCTACTGTTTCACTCAGTCCATTATATGTATATTTAGTTTTTACTCCTCTCATATCAGTTAATTCAATATAATACTTAATCATATTTAAGATAATCTTTTCTTTTATTTTCATCTGTTACATCATTGTACCCTGGATATACTTCCCATTTATTAGTTGTTTCATTATAGTAGTATCCATCCGGTTCATTGGTATATTCGTAGCTAATTTGATTTTTTAGTTCTTCCACAACTTCACTATTAACAGTTATTTTGGCAAATTCCTGTTTGGAAGTTATTTTCCTGTACTGCATACTGCCGTCAGTTCCAAGCTTTTTAGTGAAATTTTCATAGTTATATTTTGTAATCTTATTGTCTAGCTCTGAATCAATCTGATTAATAGTATAATAATATGGATTGGTCTTTGTATATTGTGTACCATTTACATATGTAAATCCTAAATTGCTTTGTTCTGAGATAAAATGGTACTTGACATCACCATTCACATTCTTTACATTTACAAGTTCTTCTCTTACTACAGAACTTGCCCCTTCGGTCATTAACCATGCATCTTTTTCATAGACAATAGTCTTATTATCGTTTAAATTGCTATCAGTAGCATCAGGCAGGTATATTGTAACTTTATAATTACTGCTATTTACATCAGCATTAAATGTACCATTGGCATTTTCTATTCCTTCTTTATATTTTATATAAACAGTCCTGCCTACTGTATCAACTATGGATGAAATTAATTTTCTAGTGCGTGTATATTGACCTGACAAAGTATAAGTGACATTTGAATAGTAGAAATTTATTTCATTTCCATATCTATCTTTTATACCAAGAATATATCCATCGGAATCAAAATATGTTTTCTGACCATCCTTTTTAACCATTACATATTTGGATGTGCCATTTCTAAATGTTGTATCTACTTTTATCTCAACATCTTTTACAGGGTGATTTTCCAAAGAGTAATTACTGCCATCTTCTACAATCCTATATACGTCTCCACTTTCAGTGTGTAGAAATTTGAAATTTGTACCATCACTATTTTCTTTGATTTCTATCATTGGAAAAGAAAATCTCCATCCCAAACCAAGATTGTATCTGTCTTCATAAAACGAAATGGCATCTTCTTCTACATTCAAATAATCTACAAATGCCCATCCCGAAGCAGTATTTTCATATTTTACAGTTGTTTGATTTGAGTTTGAAACACTGCTTTTGTAGATTCTTTTTATTTCCAAATCCAACCCTTTTCTGCCAGGTAAATAATAATCGGTCTGAGTTAAATTAAGTTCTCCAGTTTGTGGGTTTATGTATTCTTCACTTAAATTGCTCCTTAAATATGCCGGTGATACCATCGTATTATAATGCTGTCTTGGACCTACAAGGTTGTTCAACTGGTCTTCCATTGTTTCAGCACTTACAATATCTATAGAAATAAACATCGATATTATTATCGATAATAATAGTATTTTTGTAAAATGTCTCACATTAATGCCCCTTTCATCAAATCAATTATGAATTTTTTACTCTATCAGTTTTTATATTTTTTATTTAGGTGCTCTTGCAAGATTTCAACACTCTTTTTACCATTTTTAAATTTCTCTATGACTTCTTTATCATTCACATTCATTTTTTTTGACATTATTAGAGCTTCAGTTATTTCATTTTCCGATAGTCCTGTTTCTTTCATATATTTTTTTATTTCACCACTGCTTACTGCTATTCTAGGAAGTTTTGACTCTGTATTTACTATGCCAAGCATTGCTTTTATTTCCTTCCAACTTACTCCTTTTTTTCTCTTTGCTATAAGCTTCTCAAAGGTATTCATATTTTTATATTGAGAGTAGTCTTCACCTGTTATCTCATAAACTTTATAAAATAAGTTTTCAAAATTTTTATCAGGATATTCTTCTTCCAATTGATTCACAAATTTTGTTTCATCAGAAATTTTATTCAGAAAATCATACATATCTAAGAATTCATAGATACTGCCATCATCATAAAAATATCTGTCTAGGATACTATTTTTTAATCCGTAATCTTCGTAAAAATTGGGTTCTATATCCGGAGTATATGAAACTTCCAAATTATATACCGAATTGTATACTGAATCAGTTACAGTATTATTTTCATTTTTATACTGCAAGTTCGATATGAAGCTATCTCTTGATTGATAAACTGATTGGTAAACTGAGTCATATACAGTTTCCATAGATTGAATCAATTCTTTTGTAGTAATTAAATTTACATTTTTCATATTATCCATTTGAGAAATTCTATCTGCAATCATTATATCGTCAGATGATATTTTTGTATTTTTCATAATATCTTCAAGATATTTACTATCAAAACTTGAAGGTTTAAATGCCTTTTTACTTTTAATATATTTGTCAAATATTTCTGACCAATTTTTATTGGATTTTTTCATTTTTAATAATTCTTCAAGTTCATTTAATTCACCGTAGTTATCATATAAAAATTCATATGCACTAAAAATATCAGATAATTCATATCCTTTTTCTAATAATTTAGTTATTTCCTTTTTGTAATTTTCCGGTAAATCATATTCAGCAATTAATTTTTTGTAGTTGTTTAAGTTTCTCGAATAATTCTTTAAGTCTGACTTTTTTATGCTATCCTCTATAC
>CAYYEC010000111.1:3074-5610 GCA_964470745.1 uncultured Eubacteriales bacterium
CTATACTTTCAGATAGCTTTATATTTTCAACATCTAAATTTTTATTAATTGTTTTTTGGGAGTTCATGCTATCATTGTCAATATTCTCTTTATTTTCTTCGTTTGTATTTTTACTAAAAATTTTATTTATTACATCCTTTGCCATTATGCCAATATCTTTTCCATTATTGGCATACGCAACTATTGCAGCCTGACCTAAGCTTACAATTATTGCTAGAATAATTAATCTTGCAATTAGTTTTCTATTTCTATTCATTATTTTTTCCCCCTTAATTAATTTAAGCTCTTGTTTTTTAAATCATTTATCTCTTTCATTACATCATCCAGTGGGTCTTCCGGTCTGACATTATTTACGTCTTTCATTGGATCGGGCAACAAATCATTTGGTTTTACTCCAAAAGAATTATTTTCATTCATGTTTTCCATTGGCTTATTCTCCACTCCAATTTGATTTTGCATATTATCATTTTGGATCTTTTCAAGCATTTTGGACTCAATCACAGCTATAGTTATGAGTTTTTGAATATCAAATGAAATACTTTTTTCATTTTTTTCTTTTTCATATTCATCCTTATCTGTTAAATAAATTTCTAAATCTACTTCAATCTGCAAGGAATATAGATACTCATCCAATACTCTATCCATGCTGCCAAAATCTTTTTCCAGTTTCAACATCAAGAAAACAGCTTTGCTTATATTGATTTTTTCTGATAATTCCCTGTATTTTGACAAATCTTCTTTTTCTAAATTTTCTTCTTTTACTTCTACTGACGGCAATTTTATGGAATTATCATCCTTTGATAATATTTCATTCAATTGAAATACTACTCTATCAACCACCATTTTTGTTTGAGCTATTGCTTCATCTTCAAAGTCCTCATCTTTTAATTTTTGAATATAATCAGATTCAATTTCATTTCCTGATAATAATTTTTGTCTTTTATCCTGCTCTGATTGAAGATCAATGTCTGTTTTTTTAAGCTTGTCCAGTATTTCATTCCACGTTTTACCTTCATTTTTTAATTTCAAAATCTCCTCAATAGTTACACCGGTCATATTAGAGATTTCTTCAGCAGTTTTAATATTCTGGTTTTCCTGTTCAGCTATGGCAGTTTTTTGTCCTTTGTCAGTAAAAGCAATTGATGTAACTAATATTGTAGGTAACAGCATAGCTATTGCCAAAATAATAACAAGAACTTTTGTCTTTTTGCTTCTTTTCATTTTGGTCTCCTTTCAAAATAATTATTTTAACGATCCTTAAGCTTTAATTACTCAATACTAACTGTAGTTTTAATAACTGTATTTCCATTGTTTACTCCTACAAATTTTATAGAGTTTACAATTCCTGACCAT
The DNA here is from genome assembly GCA_964470745.1 of uncultured Eubacteriales bacterium. GTDB lineage: Bacteria > Bacillota > Clostridia > DSM-8532 > CAYYEC01 > CAYYEC01. Next base: position 4,428 of record CAYYEC010000111.1, read on the forward strand.
GTTGTATTTTCAGATATTTGCTTTTCAACTCTAAATTCAATAATTCCTGTTCCACCTATTTCAGTGAACTGAGTAATTGTAATATCCTCAATGGTAATTCCATTTTGTAATTCTTCAGTGTCAGTACTACCAAATAAGTCAACTGCTTTAATTTGATTTGCATTATATTCTACTGTATAGTTAACTTTACTTTGCGGCATTAAATTATCTGCTTCAAAGAGTACTTTATATTTTTCTCCAGTCTGTGCAGTTATCTGGGAGTTTTTAATGGTAACAAATTTAATTATGTATGGACCGTAGTAACCTGTAATAATGTTACCGGCTTTATCTATTGCTTTATAGTGCAAATACCATTCACCTTCTGCTGATTGAGTTACTGTATCAATATAGTTTATCCAAGCTGATGGAGCTGTTGTTAAAGTACTCCATGCATATTGTTTTGTATTTACTCCGGAATGTAAATCTGTAAAACTCAAATTTACATTTACATCTGTATTGTCTAATGCTCTGCTTTCTATATCTGCACTAGCTGTAGGTATTGTTTTATCTATTTTGTATGGTCCGTAATATCCCGTCTTAACATTTCCTGCATTATCTACTGCTTTGTAATGCAGATACCATATTCCGTTTGTTGATTGGCTTACTACTGTGCTGTAGTTTGTCCAGCTTGCAGGGGTACTCGTTGCTGTACTCCATGCATATTGTTTTGTATTTACTCCAGAGTCTGCATCTGCGTATGTCAATGTTACAGCTGCATCTGTATTTGCCCAGTCTCTGCTGCTTATATCTGCACTGGCTGTAGGTATTGTTTTATCTATTTTATATGGTCCGTAATATCCCGTCTTAACATTTCCTACATTATCTACTGCCTTATAATGCAAGTACCATATTCCGTTTGTTGATTGACTTACTGCTGTGCTGTAGTTTGTCCAGCTTGCAGGGGTACTTGTTGCTGTACTCCATGCATATTGTTTTGTATTTACTCCAGAGTCTGCATCTGCGTATGTCAATGTTACAGCTGCATCTGTATTTGCCCAGTCTCTGCTGCTTATATCTGCACTGGCTGTAGGTATTGTTTTATCTATTTTATATGGTCCGTAATATCCCGTCTTAACATTTCCTACATTATCTACTGCCTTATAATGCAAGTACCATATTCCGTTTGTTGATTGACTTACTGCTG
>CAYYEC010000111.1:5710-9954 GCA_964470745.1 uncultured Eubacteriales bacterium
TGCTGCTTACATCTGCACTGGCTGTTGGTAGTGTTTTATCTATTTTGTATGGTCCGTAATATCCTGTTTTTACATTTCCTGCATTGTCTACTGCCTTATAATGCAAGTACCATATTCCGTTTGTTGATTGACTTACTGCTGTGCTGTAGTTTGTCCAGCTTGCAGGGGTACTTGTTGCTGTACTCCATGCATATTGTTTTGTATTTACTCCTGAGTCTGCATCTTGGTATGTCAATGTTACAGCTGCATTCGTGCTTGCCCAGTCCCTGCTGCTTACATCTGCACTGGCTGTTGGTAGTGTTTTATCTATTTTGTATGGTCCATAATATCCTGTTTTTACATTTCCTACATTATCTACTGCTTTATAATGCAAGTACCATATTCCGTTTGTTGATTGGCTTACTGCTGTGCTGTAGTTTGTCCAGCTTGCAGGAGTACTTGTTGTTGTACTCCATGTATATTGTTTTGTATTTATCCCTGAATGTGCATCTTCGTATGTTAACGTTACAGCTACATTCGTGCTTGCCCAGTCTCTGCTGCTTATATCTGCATTCACATCTGGAGCAATATTATCAAATAAAACACTAATCAAGTTACTCCATTCACTATGCGTATTGGTATTTTTTGCTTTAACTCTATATGTATGTTCTCCAGATATTAATTCATTTTGTTCATAGATTGTGTTTCCGCCATTATCAATAACCACTCCATCTACTTCTATATCATATCCTGTTGCACCTGTTACTTCATCCCATGTTAATATTACATTATCACCGTTAATTGTAGCTGTTATATTTTCTGGGTAAGGGATTAAAGTATACACTGATATTTCGTCACTCCAATCGCTTTCCGATATATCGCTATAAGCTTTTATCTTAACTTTAATTTCGCTATTGCTGGGTAAGACGTTAATATTGATATTAGAATCAGTATTAATTGTAGCCCAAGTGTGTCTTGTACAACCCGGATAAGAGGTAATGAAGTAATAATCAGTGATTCCATCTATTTTTTCCCAATATATGTCCACACTTCCTAAATGAGGTGTACAGCTAATAACTTCCGGTGTTTGAACTCTTGTGTATACTTCAAAAGGAGAACTCCACTCTCCATATCCCATATCATTCATTGCTCGAACTCTATAAATGTATTTAGTATTAGGTACTAAACCACCATGAATATACCAATTTCGATCTATGCTATCTAATACTTCTCCATTTACTTGTATTTGATAGCCGGTAGCATCTTCAACTGAATTCCACATGAAATTAATGCTTTCTGATTTAATTTCAAGCGCTGACAAAAATAATGGTTCAGTAAATATACTGTCATCATTAAATTCTAATTGATAAGGTTCATCAACATATATCTTTCTCATTCCATCTCCTAGTTCACAAGAAAAATTTGTGCCTCTCGAATATACCGTCCCCTCTTTTGTTAGAATAAAATTATTAGAATTTGTTGAAAAAATATTTTTCATTTGGGATATAAAACAAACTGAAACAGGACTATTCCTGTTTATAGTAGTACCGTCTCCTAATTGTCCATTACCATTACATCCCCATGCCCAAACTGTTCCATCTTCTTTCAATGCATAATTCCAATTTGAAAAACTAAATATATTTACAACATTATTAAGCTCTTCAATCTGAACCGGACTATATCTATCTGTATTTGTACCATCACCTAATTGCCCATAATAATTATATCCCCACGCCCATACCGTTCCATCTTCCTTCAATGCAAGAGCAAAATTTTGTCCTGCTGAAATTTCTTTAACATTTTCCAACCCTGAAATCTGTATTGGAGTAGTTTTAGATTCTGTAGTACCGTCACCTAATTGACCATTACTATTATTTCCCCATGCCCATACAGTTCCATCATTTTTTAGAGCAATTGTTGAGGATGAGCCACTTACAATTTTCTTAACATCATTAAAATTCTCTATTTTTCGAGGAATCTTACTTGATATTGTATCTCCAACACCTAATTGTCCCCAATAATTACTCCCCCATGCCCATACCTCTCCATCATCTTCTAGTGCAAATGCTTGCCAACTAGTCACATATATACTGGAGATATTATTTACTCCAGATATTATTTGTGGTGTAAGATTCGGTGCACCTTCTCCCTCTCCAAGGGATCCCCATTCCCATAATGTTCCATCACCTTTAAGAGCAAGACTATAACCATATCCTACTCCTATATCACTAATGTTGCCTAACCCTTGAACCTGTGAAGGAATCTGATTACTTGCAGTAGAGCCATCCCCCAACTGTCCGTTATAGTTTTCACCCCACGCCCATACTGTCCCGTCTTGTTTTAAAGCAAGAGAATGAGTTGATCCAGTAAGAAATTTATCAATGTTATTTAAATTATTAACTAAAATTGGAGTAGAATTATAGTTTTGTGTACCATCCGGCAGATTAATTCTGCCCCAATTCCAAATCGTTCCGTCTTCTTTCAAAGCATACTTATCACTTATTTGCTCAATGTTATTCAAACCAACTACTTTTTCATAAGCATCTCTATATAAAGGCACTTCATCTCCTATTTGTCCATAAATATTATATCCCCACATATAAACATCCCCATAACTGTCTATAACTACATTATGGTAATATCCGGATTTTATTATTTCTATTTGCTCTAATCCATCTACTTTTGTTGGAATATTGCTTTGAATAAGCGACCCATTTCCAAGCTGTCCAAATTCATTATCTCCCCATATCCATACAGTTCTATCTTCCTTTAAAGCTATATTATGATAGCTGCCGGAAGCTATTGCCTTTATATTATTTAATCCCTCTACTTGAATAGGAGTATATTTATCCGTGGTAGTACCGTCACCTAATTGGGCATAGTTATTATCTCCCCATGACCAGATAGTACCATCTTCTTTTAAAGCCATACTATGATATCTTCCTGCTGATATTGCTTTTACATTGTCTAATCCATTAACTTGAATAGGACTATATCTTTTTGTTGTTGTACCATCTCCTAATTGTCCATTACTATTTAGCCCCCAAGCCCATACGGTTCCATCCTCTTTTAAAGCTAAGCTATGATAATAACCTGTAGCTATTGCCTTGACATTACTAAGACTATAAATTTTTGAACAATATGATTTATAATTTCCAGAATAATTTCCTAGTTGACCATATTCATTTGAACCCCAAGACCATACAGTTCCATCTTCCTTTAAAGCCAGACTATGTTGTCCCCCGGCAGCAGCACTTCTTACTGTGTTTAATCCCATCACCTGAACAGGACTATATCTTGTAGTATAACTATAATCTCCAAGCTTTCCATACGCATTAGATCCCCAAGCCCATACAGTTCCGTCTTCTTTCACAGCTAAACTATAGTCATTTCCTGAATTAATACTTGTAATATTCATTAGTCCTTCAACATATTGCGGAGAAACTGTAGTAGTATTAGTTCCACTTCCAAGTTGACCTGAACTATTATTACCAAAAGATAATAAAATTTGATTAGATTTGAGTAATACTGTATGTGAATATCCAACAGATGCATCAATATAGTCAGAGGTTGATAATAAATTCCATCCATTATTATTATTATTAAGTTGTATATCTAAATAATTGGTCTGCTCAGGAATTTTGATTATTGTATCGTTTTCAATACCCAACACTGCATTACCACAGTTTATCTTCCTGCCCCCATTAATCTTTCCAATCAATGAGGAAACCTTATCACTGGAATCAACTATGTTATTCTTTATCTCCTTTGCACTCAAGCTGCTATCCTGTGCCAGCAGCAATGCCGCTTCACCGCTTACAAAAGCTGCCGCAAAGCTTGTCCCGCTATTCGACACATACAGCCCGTTTGGAGCAGTCGAAAGTATATCTTCTCCGGGTGCAGCTATATCTACAGATGTACCATAATTTGAGAAAGCCGATAAATAACCATTTTTATTTATTGACCCTACTGTTATAACATTGTCAAAATTGTATGAAGCCGGATAAACAGGATTTTCGTCTATATTCCTTCCGCTATTCCCAGCTGCTGCAACAAAAAGAATATCCGAATTTATAATTGCTTCTTCAAGTGCCGGATTTTCTTCATTGGACCCCCAGCTTGCATTAATAATTTTAATATCCATTTGTTCACAATAATTAATGGCTTCTATTATATCGCTTGTATATGCCTTTCCATCCTGAAATATTTTTAACGGAAGTATTTTAGCTTCCGGTGCAACTCCTGCAATCCCTGTATCATTATCC
>CAYYEC010000112.1:0-9791 GCA_964470745.1 uncultured Eubacteriales bacterium
AGATTTACACAGCACAGCAACTACATTATGTTCAATACCATCATCAATAAGCTCTATAGTTTCTTTACTTAGTTCTTTTTCATCTAAAGTAATAGTAACTTTTCCATTACATATATGCTCGGGATTTCGTATTTCAATATTATATAGTGTTTCTCCAAATCTATAGCGTACTTTATAGGCATCCCATTCCTTTGGTATTATTGGATTGATAACTAAATGATTTCCTTTTTTTTGTATCCCAAGTATCCAGTAAATACCTGCTTGATACATCCAACCTGCTGAACCTGTATACCAGCTCCAGCCACCTCTTCCTTCATGTGGATAAACAGAATATACATCTGCTGTCATTACATAAGGCTCTTGCTTGTATTTCATTGCATTTTGTAAATCTAAGGAATGATTTATTGGATTTAGCATATGAAAAGTCTCATGTGCCTTATTTCCATCTCCCAACATAGCAAAAGCTAATATATCCCAAACAGCTGCATGAGTGTATTGTCCCCCATTTTCTCTTACACCCGGAAGATATCCTCTAATATATCCCGGGTCAGGTTCACTCTTATCAAATGGCGGTGTTAATAAAACAGCTATCTTATTCTTCTTATCCATTAGATGTTTTTCTAAGGAGCTCATGGCTATTCTTGCTCTATCTTTATCTCCACCTTTTGATATAACACTCCATGTCTGTGAAATTGAATCGATCATGCATTCTGCGTTTTGAGAAGATCCCATTTTTGAACCATCGTCAAAAAATGCTCTTATATACCATTCTCCATCCCAGCAGTACTTTTCAATATTATCCAAAAGTACTTCTCCGGCTTTTTTATATTTATTTACTAATCTTTTTTCATTTTTCATTTCACAAACAGGTATAAAATTATTTAACACTTTATATAAAAACCATGCAAGCCACACGCTTTCTCCTTTTCTTTTCCATCCAACCCTATTCATTCCATCGTTCCAGTCTCCTGCGCCTATTAATGGCAATCCATGTTCTCCTAGCTGCAATCCTCTTTCTATAGCTTTTATACAATGTTCAAAAACACTCTCCTTTTCTAAGGATTGCCTTGGTATAGTATATTTTTCGCTTTCAAATTCTTTCAGTTCATTGTCTTCTATAAATGTAACTTTCCTATCTAAAACTTCTGTATCTCCAGTATATTCAATGTATGCCGCTGTAACAAAAGGAAGCCATAGTAAATCGTCGGAAATTCTTGTTCTTACACCTTTTCCCGAATCATCATGCCACCAATGCTGTACATCTCCTTCAAGAAATTGCCTGCTGCAGCATTTTAGTATTTGTTCCTTCACCATTTCTGGATATGAATGTAAGAAAGCCATTACATCCTGTAACTGGTCTCTAAATCCATAGGCACCGCCACTCTGGTAGAAAGCCGATCTGGATCGGATTCTACAGCTAAGAACCTGATAGGTTATCCAACCATTTAATAAAATATTCATGCTTTTATCCGGTGTATCTATTTGGATCTGCTCTAATATTTTTTTCCATTCATCCCTAATTTTTTTAAAAACAACTTTTACAACCCTTGGTCTTTGATATGTTTCTGCCAATAGCCGAATAGTTTCATAGTCACCTGCCTGCCCTAAAATAAAATTAACTTCTTTTGTCCCTCTAGAAGGTATATTTATATTCGTCTTAATAGCACCGCAGGGAGACAAAGCAGCCCCTGATTTATTTGAAAATTCTTCACAGTATAATCCATCTGGATCTCCTATATGACCTCTTCTTCCCATAAACTCTATTTTATCTCCAGTATAAGAGGCCACCTTCTCGCTGCAAGTAATAAAGGCAATCTGACCTCCAAATTCACTATTATAACTGTTTCTGGCCATTAACACATTATTGGTCTCATCAATTCCACTAACGATAAATGGTGAAGTTTGATCCTTTGCAACTCCTAAAACCCATTCAACATAAAATATAAGAGACAAGGATCTATCATCATTAGTATAATTTTCAAGATGAATTTTGTATATTTTAACAGCATCCCTACCACTAGCAAAAACTGTCATTTTTTGTTTTAATCCATGGCTGTTATGCTCAAAAGTACTATATCCAAAACCATGTCTTACTCTATAATTTTCTTTAGATTTAATTGGAGCCGGGGTAGGGCAGAAGAATTCTCCAGTGGATTCATCTCTTATATATACTACTTCACTAAGCGGGTCAACAACAGGGTCATTTGACCATTCCGTAATTTTATTTTCACGACTATTTAAATGCCAGGTATAACCTGACCCTGAAGACGTGATAAAAAATCCAAACTTTTCATTTGAAATAACGTTTGTCCATGGTACAGGGGCAATCATATCTTCTTTTATATCTATTACGTATTCCTTCCCATCGGAAGTAAATCCTCCAAACTCATTAAAAAATACCAATTCTTCAGATTTCATTGGAATTAACTTATATTCCTTCTCACTGTTCGCCTTATCTCCTTTATTGCACTCAATGCTTTCATCTAGTAAAAGCTTCCTGATTCTTCTTGAGAATAAGTGATTCTTTTCTGATAAAACAATTCTTGCAACACTTAATATAAGCTGAATTTCCTCCTTTGACATTTGATTCGCTTTTATAATATAAATTCCAGGATTTTTAGCATTTGGATAGTATATTTTTCTATTACTTATTACTTCATTGATTTTATGATTTAATGGCTGAAAATATCCATCACTTTCTTCGTTCAAAATGATAAAATCCAATCTAATACCATTTTTACGCAAGTATTCATAGGCTAGTACTACATCCTTTAATGCATGCATGGCATCTGCATCATGTATTCTAAATATCATAATCGGTTGGTCCCCAGAAACTCCGAATTTCCATAGATTAGTTTGATTCAACCGATTTTCTTCAATCATATCAACAGGCCCACGAAGTAATCTTGATGGATAGAATATACTTCCTACCAAATCCTGAATAGCATTTACCTGGTGCAAATTCAGCCCTAGATACTGCATCTCTACATTACTGTCAAACAGCGCCATTTTAAAGATATCTTCAACCACATGATTATTTTTATACTTATTTCCTAATGCTATAGCATCTTCTCTACTTTCAGAAACCCCAACAATAAAACTAATGGTCGTTGACCTGCCTTGCCCAAGAGATATTTTTGTTCTTAAGCTCATTACCGGATCGAGGACATATCCTGTAGTTTTAGAAAGAGGTTTATTAATATCTAATGCCTCAGGGCTCTTAATGGTATTGCCTCTTCCTATAAATTTGCTCCTATCAGTTTCATATTCAATATCCTCAACCATTCTATTTTTCATTATCATCGTGTTAAATACAAATATTTTTTTATCATCTTCTTTTCTCTGCCTTCTTGTGGCTAAAAGAATACCATTTTCTTTGTAAAATTCCGTAGAAACAAATAGCTTGCTAAATGCCGGGTGAGCAAGGTCACTTTCATAAGAATCCAAAACAGGTTCAAAATAACTGGTCAATTCTATATTTACTTTGTCTTTATTTTTGTTTGTTATTGTAATTCTTCTTATTTCTACATTATCCTGGGGTGAAACAATTACTTCAGTTTTTGTCTCAATATTCTCATCAATTCTGGTAAATTCAACTTTATCCGGTGAAAATAGTACATTATAATAATCCGGTTCAACACTAACCGGCATAAATGTATTACTCCAGTAGTTATTAGTATTTTTATTCTTTATGAAAAAAAACATTCCGTAGCTTTTATCAATTATTTCCTGTCTCCATCTGTTAATTGCTACATTATTTATACTGCTAAATCCATTTCCATTACTGGTAATCATTACAGTATAATTATTGCTTGATAATATACCTGCAACAGGATATTTAGGTTTTGTTGTTCTTATTTCTCTTACATCATCCCTTTTCTTAGTCATATGTTTGGAATTACTTGACAAAAATCTTTGATCATCATTTTCTACCATTACACCATTTGAATGGCATTCTTCTAAAATAAGCTCAGTACTTCTAATTATAGGCTCATTATGAAATCTTCTTTGTAGTATATTATCATTAAACAAATTATTTAACGCTGTCAAACTCATGCCTTGATGATGAATCATATAGCTTTGTATTAATTTAAATCTTTTATTATTTTTAACTGCTGGACTTAAAAAGTCCAAAGCCTCATAAAAACCATAACCATCATCTGCCTCAATCTCTTTTAAAAACTTTATATTTTTATATACCTGCTTAGGTGCGATAGAAATAGCCATTATACTTGCATAAGGTGCAATTACCAGTGATTTTCTAAGGTCTGATCTAAGCCCCAGTCCCGGTACTCCAAATGCTCTATATTGATAATTCAAGTTCTGATCAAAAAGGTAATATCCTGATTCAGATATTCCCCATGGAATTCCTCTTACAGTTCCATATTTTATTTGTCTTTTTACCACTGCCTCAATGGATGTTCTAATTATTGTACCTGGATAATCTTTCATTACTATTTGAGGCAATAAATATTCAAACATTGTTCCACTCCATGACAGTAACGTAGCTGTGCCATGTATTATAGACAATGGTCTTCCCAAGCGTGACCAGTGCTTTTGAGTTATGTCTCCTTTAGCTATAGCGATAAAACTGGCAAGTCTTGCTTCTGAAGCCAGCAAATCATAATATGAATTGTCCCCCATATTCATTGAAACATTGTACCCTACTCTAAATAGATTTCTTCTATTATCAAATAAAGGTCTAAAATCAGTAGTCTCAACCCACGTGTTTATTATTCCTATTAAATCATCTATTCTTTTTATAAATTCAATTGCCGTTTCATTGCCATTTAATGCTAGTTTATTAAGATCGGAAACATCTTCATCTATATTTTCCATTTCAAAAAAATCTATATCTCTAATATAGTCAGAGCAAAGATTATCAAGTAATTTTCCCCATTTTTTATCAATCCATGGAAAAGATTGTTTTGAAATCTCCCCCTTAAGATGAGCAAGATTTTCCTTTATCTTTGCGGTACCTACTGTTTCATCAATAATAGTGTCAATATTTGCCAACTTAACTGTATCCATTAGCCCTTCAATTTGCACTTTTGAAATAATTTTATTATTTTTTAACTCTTCTAAGGCATTTTTCAATACAATTAAATATCCAATAAAATTACCACTGTCTACAGTAGATATATATCTTGGATTTAATACTTCCAGCCTCTTTATATCATACCAATTATATAAATGACCATTCCATTTTTCCATTTTATTTAATGTAGAAAAAACATTTTCTATTCTCTCCAGAAAACTTACAAGCCCAATATATCCCAAATCCCTTGCACTCAAAGTTGCTAATAACTGCAATCCAACATTTGTAGGAGAAGTTCTTCTTGCAAGTACGTTTACCGGCTGTACTTGGTAATTATCCGGAGTAAGCCAATTATCATCTCTTGAATAAAACTCTTCAAAAAACCTCCATGTTTTTCTTGCAATAAGTCTTAATTCTTTAATTTGAGCTTCATTGAATTTATAATCTTTTTTGTTGTATGGCAAGCTGATAACAAATGCTATTATGGGGCTGCACAGCCATAATAAGCCAATTATAAATCCATAAATCATTATACTCTTAGCTGCCCAGGCAAAAATAATTATTCCGGACATTGGTCCAATCCACATTTTCAGCATATATGAGCTTAGCCTATTTGGTTTTGAATTTTCAGCTGCTTCAGCTGTCTGCCACTGTAACATTTTCTTATGAGAAAATGAAAGTCTATATAGTGTTCTTACTATTGCGTCCAATGAATTATAAGCTCTATATGGAACTAAGATAAACCAAAGGATTCCCTGCTTTATTATTGCAAAAATTGAATTAATAAAATTATACAAATAGGTATTGGTTCTACATTTTTTTAGCCAGTACAGTGTACTGGATGATATATTTACTGCAAGAGAAAATATCATTCCGGCCAATACTAAAAGAATCCATGCATATATATTCCAATTTAATATGGTAAATCCCAGTAATGTTATTACTAATTGACTAATCGGTACAATGCTCCTCCTAAGATTATCCAGTATTTTCCATCTAGATAAATACCCCAGGGAATCCCTACCAAAAAACCAAGGTAAAAGCTGCCAGTCCCCTCTTATCCATCTGTGCTCTCTACTAAAAAATGATGCAACAGATGAAGGATATCCATCCATAAGCTCTACTTCAGTTGCCAGGGCACATCTTACATAGCTCCCCTCTAACAGATCATGACTTAAAACAGAATTTTCAGGAATAATTCCATCTAAAACTTTGTTAAATACTTCTATATCATATATGCCTTTACCAGTGAAAATTCCTTCTGAAAATGTATCCTGGTAAACATCAGAAACTGCATTTGTATATGGCTCTATTCCAGCCTGTCCTGCAAAAATTCTTGAAAATAAAGACGTAATGGCCGCATTTATTCTTACACCTATCCTAGGCTGCACAAGTGCATATCCATCTATAACCCTTGTTTTCTTTTCATTTAATATAGGCTTATTTAAAGGATGCGCCATAATACCTATTAATTTTGCGGCACTATCTTTTGTTAATTCCGTATCTGCATCAATAGTAATTATATATTTAAATTTTCCCAGTTTTTCCTTATTTCCAATAATAATGTCATAGGATGTACTTGTATCTCCTAAAAGCAATCTGTTAAACTCTTCTAATTTTCCCCTTTTTCTTTCCCAGCCCATCCAACAATTTTCTTTGTCATTCCATTTTCTATACCTATTAAAAATATAGAAATTATCTGTCTGATACTTTCTATTTAGTTTATCTATTCCACTTTTTGCTGCACTTATTATTTCTTTATCATTTTCTATATCCTTTGTCCTTGCATCCTTGAAATCACCCAAAATAGAAAAACACAGGCTTTTATGACGATTTGCCAAATAATATATTTCAAGTTTCTCCAGATATCCTTCAACCTGGGCAGTTGAACCTAATATTACAGGCATTACAACCATAGTTCTGAATTCATGCGGAATCTCGCTTTCAAAATCCATAGATAAAATTTTTGTAGGTTTTCTCATTTTCGAAACAATAAAGTTCATAATTTCTATAGATACAGTAATGGCAAGTATTCCTGTAAAAAGCCCGGTTATACCTAAGATAATCCATCCAATTTGCGGCTTAATCTTAAGTGTATAAACAATATAATATGCAGTAATAAAAATACTCATTAATGTAATCCCTGAGAAATAAAGGACACCTAATATACTATTAATCCAATTCCTCATTTTTATATTTATATTTTTACCGTTTAAAAATGATTTTTCAAGTAATACTTTTCCTTTGCCTATTATATAATATCCTACATGTGAAAGGATTTCCTTACTTTCTTTATCAAAGTGTGAGTTACTAAGCTCAATTGATTTTTTTGCAACCTCTACTTCTGATACCCCTAGCTTTTTTGCAAACATTTCAATTTCTTTATGATAGGCAGCCCTACTGCCAAAATCCATTTTCAAGTATATACCTGAAGGATCTTTTTTCAATATAGCCTCTGCTACACTAATTTCTTCAAATAATCGCTCCCAATCAATTGCTGCAACCTGGATTAAACTTGTTATTATAGAGCTTATATTTATTTGAAGTAATGTCTGTCTTTGCACCTCATCCCTAATTGATTTTTCTAAATTTAAATCTTCAAAATCTTTTTTATTTAGAAAACTGCTATATATAGTATTATCTCCTTCAACCTCCTTCAACCTATAAAGTAAATGTGACAAGAAGCTCATATTTTTCAAGTAAGATTTATCAACCCTGGCAAAAACTTTTCTTATTATTTCATCAAAGTCAGAAGAACTATCTATAATTTCGTCTAGAATATCATCAATTCTATCCTTAATTCTGACACTTTGCACTATATTATATGAAATAGAATATATACTCTCTATTAAGCATATTTTTATGACATTAGGTAATGCCCATAACTCAGCAATCGTTAAAGGACTTATCTTTTGATATACATTCAATATTTTCACAATATTATCTTCTTCCAAATGTAAATGGGAAATTTTGATAATTTCTTTTGCAAGCAGGTATATTCTAGGAATATTCTTTTCTTCTTCATTAATTAAACAAGGCATCTTTTTTAAAAACCTTCTGTTAAAGTTTTCATTTAATACCCTGGTTTCCCTATTTACTACGTAATAATTATCTATAATCCATTGTGCTGCAGGCACCAGGTCAATAAGCTTTTCCGGAGTGTTTCTTAAATATATATAAAACTTTTTCAATTTTGCCCAGTATTTCTTAGTAGCTATAAGCGTGCTGCTTGAACACCTGTTCCTAATACCTTCATTGTGTTTTAAAGCCAAATCCTTTATGTAGTTTTCAAAATTATCGTCATTGAAATCTTCATTTATTTTTATTATATTTCCACTATTTTCAAAGTTTATTTTTTTATCAGGGTAAAACCCATATATTAAAAAAGATATAATCAAAAATATTGCAAAATATAAAGCATATACCATTATTTGAATCTCCCTTTAAAGTATTATAAAGTACCACATTATATTTTGAGCTTATTTTTAATTTTTATTTATAAAATAAGAATTTGTTTGAATAGTTGAAAATAAAAAACAAGGTATTTATGAAAGTTTTAATATTTTCATAAATACCTTGCCTATTCAAGATATTATAACCGTATAGATATCCTTGTTCTTATTTAAAACTTTACAAATCCACTTCCTCTGTTCCGTCAAAAATGGGAAAACTCAAATATATTGCATGTTGATATATAGGATATGTCCATGTTATAATTAAGTTGCGAAAGCAAATTTCTATACATCATGGAGTATTAAATGACAAAAAAAATTCTTGTATTGCTCATCATTATAATGATTGTCCGCGTTGATAGCTACGCTGATGAACCACTATGTTTCACTAAGACAACTAATTTCATTTTCAAATCACTGACACTAGAGAATGGTCTGTCCAACGGTACAGTCTATACTATCGGGCAGGATAGTAGAGGATTAATGTGGTTTGGTACTGATGACAAATTAAATATGTATGATGGAATAAGCTTTACACATTTTGAGAATGATCCAGAAAACATAAATTCAATTGCCTCAAATTCAGCCAGCAATATCTTTGTAGATCGTGAAGACAATATCTGGATTGGCACATGGGGTGCCGGATTAGATAAGTATGATTATGTCCAAAAACAATTTACGCATTACAAAAATGATCCAAGTGACACAAGTTCGCTGAGTGACAACAGAGTTCAAACTGTTTTCCAGGATTCATCCGGAACAATATGGGTAGGAACCTATTCGGGTGGATTAAACAAACTCAATGAAACAACAGGGAATTTTATACGCTACATGAACAATCCGGAAGATCCAACCAGCATAAGCAACAATCGGATATGGGGAATGTGTGAAGTTGATGATGGAAATCTGGTTGTTGCAACAAGTGACGGATTGAACTATTTTGATGTTAAAAGTGGTACATTTATGAGCTATAAAAACAATCGGACACTATCCAATTCGATAGCTTCATCCCAAACAAGAGTTTTATATAAAGTAAATAACGGTGAGATCTGGGTTGGAACCTCAAATGGAATCAGCCTATTCAACACAAAAAACAGGACATTTCAAAATTTCCAGCCTGACTTGAACGAATTCGGTATGAACTGGAGTACTGTGAATGCACTTCTCTTAGATGATAAGGGATCATTATGGGTGGGAGGGTATGACGGATTACTCAAGTTCGATACAAAAAAAGAGAAATTTACAAATATTTACCGTCAGTCTGAGAATGATTTGAGCTGTTTGGCTGATAACAATATCAC
>CAYYEC010000113.1:0-9640 GCA_964470745.1 uncultured Eubacteriales bacterium
GTGTGACTTTGACTCCTGATACTCGTGTGCCGATGGTGGCCGCGAACATAAAAAAAAAGCTGGGAATTGAAAGTGCGGCGGCATTTGATATGAATGCCAATTGTACCGGTTTTGTTTACGGCGTCACTGTTGCAGAGAGCTTGATGAAAAACTGCCAGTATAGTAATGCTATTGTAGTTGGAGTTGATTCAAATAGCCAATTAGTGGACTGGAGCGATAGGTCAACATGTGTGCTTTTTGGTGACGGTGCAGGAGCTGTTGTTTTGTCAAGTAATGAAAAGAGAGGAATAATCTCCTCTCATTTAGATTGTGTAATAGATACTGAAGAAGTATTGAAATGCGGCAATGTATTACAGAAAACACCTTTTTCAGATAATGAGCCTGTACATAACACAAAGTTGGTTATGCAGGGAAGTAAAGTAATGCGTTTTGCTGTAAAGGCGTTAATTGAGTCAGTTGAACATGTTACTGAAAAGGCGGGCATTTCTCTTGATGATGTAAAGCATATTATTCCCCATCAAGCGAATCTGAGGATTTTGGATGCTGCTGCTAAAACAATGCATGTGGATAAAAATAAATTTTATGTCAATATAGACAGGTTAGCAAATACTTCATCTGGAACCATACCGATTGCCCTTGATGAAATGGTGAGGAACAACCTTATCAATAGAGGAGATCTGATTGTTCTTGTTGCATTCGGAGGAGGACTTACTTCCGGCGCATTGTTACTAGAGTGGTAAAAACTTCTTACAATAATAATATAATAAGTTTGTGTTAAAAGTTAGAATTATGAGTGGTATAGCATTTTTGTTATACCATTTTAAGTATGCAAAAAAGTGAGGCCTAGATTAATGAATTGTATTAAACTGCTACTGATTGATTTTCAAGGCTATTCTGCTGATAATGACTCTAAACTGTATGATAATCTTATTTCCTTACCGCTAGGACCTATGTATTTAAGCTCATATATTAAAAATTATATGAAAAATTGTGAAATCAGAGTTATCAAATCTCTAGTGGATTTTAAATCTGAAGACGAATTTTTTGGGATTCTGAATGATTTTGAACCTGATATTATAGGTATGCGAGGGATATCCATTTTCCTTGATGCCCTTTTAAAATGTGCAGAAAAAATCAAGAAGGTTATTTCAAGTGATAGTAAGATTATAGTTGGTGGACCTATAACTAGTTCCGATACAGATGCTTTAATAGGCAGCAACCTATTCGATAATGTAATTATTGGTGAAGGCGAAGAAGTATTATTGAATATTGTAAAAGAATATGCAGGGAGTAGAAGTGCCCAAAATGGTTCGACGAAAGACGTGGACAAGAGTAGCATAATATGCCAAGGTTTTACTGAAAGCCTAAATGATTTGCCATTCCCGGATTATTCAGTAATTGATTTCAGTAAGTATGAAAAGTTTATCGGATTTACTTATAGAAGAAAAAAGCATGGAGGCATCTTAACCTCAAGAGGATGTCCGTACAAATGCAGATATTGCCATAATATTTTTGGAAAGACAGCACGATTAAGAAGTGTGGACAGCGTTATTGAAGAGATAAAATTCCTAAGAAAGAATTATGGGATACAAGATTTTTGCATTATAGATGATATCTTTAATATTGACTATGAACGGTCTATTAGAATATTTAACCAGATTATCAAAGAAAATTTACAGATCAAATTATATTTTTCAAATGGAATTCGTGGAGACATTTTAGATGAAAAATTTATAGATTATATGATTGAAGCTGGAACAGTATTAGTTACATTTGCAGTTGAAACGGCTTCTGAGAGGCTTCAAAAATTAATAAGAAAAAATGTAAATTTAGAAAAAATTACAAGAAATATACAATATGCCAGCAAAAAAGACTTATTGGTAAATGTTTTTTTTATGATTGGATTTCCAAGTGAAACCATGGATGAAGCAATTTCAACCTTGAAATATGCTGACAGTTTAGAATTTGTAACTGCACCAATATTAAATTTTGTAAAGTATTATGAAGGCACGGAAATGTATGAATTAGCTAAAACCTATGGGTTTTCTGATGAAATGATTAAAAATAGCTGTGGGACTCTATATCAGGATCCATCAAGGTTTTATACCCCGACCTTGACTAATCAGGATATTAGAAAAATAAGCCAATACTTTACCTACAATGTAGTTGGTAGCAGTGATAGGGTAACGAATATGATAAGAGTGCTACGAATTCATTTCAGCGAAGAGGAAGTTTTAGACTATCTGAATTTCTTACACCCCTTCAAATCCAGTTCTATAAGTGAATTTATGAAGAAAATGAACTTTGTTAGCAGAGTTCACGGAAAGAGCAAAAATATTTACGATTATTTTGGTATTGTTTAATAGCAAAGTAGTGATGTTTTAAAAGAATATAATTCATAGCAAATATAAAAAGGATGTGTAAAATGAACGAATATGATTGCCTATTAATTGGTCACAATGAAATTAGTTTTACGGAATACATAAGAAGACAGCAAATAAATTCGGGAGTTTCGAATGAATTAAGTTATACTTATCTAAATAACAGTGGTACTCCTACTAATTTGCAGGACATTTATAACCTTTATGCCAGTAAGGAAGATATAGAGAAGTATGGATATTTTGATTCCAGCAATCTATTTAATACTGCTGTGGCATATTTGGGAAGCTATATTCACAGGAGGGGAATTTCATTTGATTATGTGAGTTCATTCCATAGCGAGAAGGACCAGCTTGCAGAAAAGCTTACCCGCAACAAATATTTGACAATTGCAATAACTACTACATTCCATTTTGTTGCATATCCTATTCAGGAAATTATATTCTTTATCAGGCAGTACAATAAAAATGCAAAAATTATTGTAGGCGGTCCGTATATACTGGGGAATATGCATTTTTCAGAAGGAAAGGCTGACTATATTCACAAGGCTCTGAAAGCGGATATTTATATTGTAAATTATCAAGGCGAAGAGGCTTTGGTAAAGGTAATAAACACTTTAAAAAATAATCAGCCACTTGACGGAATCAACAATGTTGCTTTTGTTAAGGACAATAAGCTGTTTGTTAATGAATTTGTATCTGAAGATAATAGTCTTGAAGAAAACATGGTAATGTGGTCTTTATTCAAAAAAAATATAAAATATTATTCATCTATTCGAACCACCCTTTCATGTCCATTATCGTGTGCATTTTGCACATATCCTGCATGGTCGGGGAAAAAATACAGCTACACTAGTGTTGATGCTATTAAATATGAATTGGATCAACTTCAGGAAACAGGTGTTGTAAAGACTGTATATTTTATGGATGACACTTTCAATGTTCCGGTTGAGCGATTTAAAGAAATAATGAGGATGCTTATTTTTCAAAAATATGATTTTTCTTGGCATTCATATGTGAGATGCCAGTTTTTAGATGATGAGGCGCTTCAATTAATGGTTGAGAGTAAGTGCGAGGGCATAATGCTAGGAATTGAATCAGCTAATAATCAAATCCTAAAAAATATGAACAAGCAAGCCACCGTTGAGCAGTACTACAGAACTATGGATTTGATAAAAAAATATAACATTACAACAATGGTATATTTGATAATAGGATTTCCTGGTGAGACAGAAGAGACATTTGAGGAGACTTTGAATTTTATAAAGAAAACCAAACCTGATTTCTATCGTCCTTTCCTTTGGCTAGCATCACCTGTAACGCCTATTATGAAGAGAGCAGAAGAATTTGGCATTGAAGGGGTTAATTATAATTGGAAGCATAAAACAATGGATGTCAATAAAGCTTTTGAATTATATAAAAGGCTATTTTATGAAGTGGAAGAGTCTTGTTGGATTCCCCACTATAATTTTGATTATACAGGCGTGGCGCATCTCTTGGCGAGAGGCTTGAATTTAAGTAGCATTAAGAGACTGATTAATCTGTATAATTCTGAAATAAAAAGACAAAAGAAATCTAGCGAAAATACAAAGCTAAGCTATGATTTTATAGCTAATGTTAAGGCAGTTTTGTCTAATAAATAGTCGGAACACAAAATTAACAAGAACTCTGGTAATAGTGATTCTGCGATCAACTATTGCTGAATTTAAAAATTGTTAGAGGTGAAAAGCGAAGATGCAGATAATAAATCGTGAAATATATAATGCAAACTATTCTAATTTAAAACGGCTTATAAAAGCTTATAGTCAAAGGCATTTGTATCAGGACGGCACTCCATTTATTTTTTCTTTTCTTGTTACTAATCGGTGCTTTCTTAAATGTAAGCATTGCTTTTATCATAATACCATCGGCGAGCATGGGATGAAAAAGGATCGATCAGAGCTGACTATTGACGAATATATACAGATGTCAAAAAAAATGCAATGGTTCTTATTTGCAATAATTTGCGGAGGAGAACCCTTTATAAGGGAGGACTTGCATGAGATTATTAATGTATTCAGAAAGAACAATGAGATGCCATGGTGTGATTCTGCGACAAATGGTCAAATGACAGCTGAAATTGTTAGACAAGTTGAATTAATATGCAAGCAGGACAAAGACAAGGTCTATTCATTGAGTTTCTCAATTGATGGATTTGAAGAAGAGAACAACGAGATTAGGGGAAAAGGAACTTTTGCTAGGTCAATAGAAACTTGGAATGAATGCAAAAGATTATCAAAGCATTACAAAAATCTAGAATTGAATCTTTGTACAACAATGAATAATGTAAACCAGAATAATCTATCAAAGTTTTTTGATTGGAGCATTAAGAGTTTGCAGCCCAACAGGATTACATTGCTTAAAATCCGCCAGTCTCCAAGAGGCGGCGAAAATTTAAAGGAGGTAGGTATAGAGAATTATAAGCTGGCTAAGGATACTATAGCCCGTGCAGTATCAGGAGGGCTACTGGGCGATATTAATGTTCCACAAACTCACTACAGTACTGTATTAAATGACTATGTATATAAAACCATTACAACAGGTAAGAGGTCTTTTTTGTGTTATGCAGGAAGGCATGGTGCCTGGGTTGATTATAATGGGGATGTAAATGTATGTGAGGTTTTCGGAAATAAGGAACTTACAGGAGAACCTTTAACTATAGGAAATTTGAGAGAGTATGATATGGACTTCAGAAAGCTGTGGAATAGCGAAAAAGCTATAAAGATTAAACAACTGGTTGCAAGGCATCCGGTTTGTATAAACTGTACTCATGAAACTGAAGGAATATTACCGTCAATATATTTTGAACCAAACAGCATAGAGGTATAAAGCTATGTATAATGAGGTACTTTTTAAGGAGTATGATTATGACAATCGCTATAGTTTCAGCTAATACAGGAAATGGGCATAGGGCTGTTATGAATGCTCTTGTAGAGGAATTTAAATCACAAGGCTATAGTAATATTATAATCCATGATTCATTTTATGAGAAATGCCTGATAAGTAATAAAATTTTAAGTGATTTTTATAATTTTCTGATGGCTGCTTCGATTCCTTTGGCTGAAAAATATACAGAATTTGCCGCAATAACCAGACCTGATATGTCTGATGAAATATTTAACGCAAGTTATGAAAAACTTTGAGAGTTGATTGAAACTGACAGTTTGGAGGCCATAGTATCCACGGCACCTTTAATAAATTATAGTATTGCAAGAATTTTGCAAGAAAAAGGTCTTACAAAAAAAATAGCCTTCTATATAGTTGTTACAGATCCTTATGATCCTATCGCACCAGGCTTTGATGTAAAAGGTGCAGATGGATATTTCTGCTTCTCAGAGAGCGTCAGGAATATATTAGTTAAGGCAGGAATTAATGAAGAGCTCATACATTTAACCAGCTTTCCCGTAGCAAAACGTTTTTTGAAAACTGTGACGGAGTCCGAAAAAATAGAAATATATGAAAAACTGAATTTAGACCCATGCAAAAGAACAATACTGATAAATAGCGGTACTTATGGAAATAATGGTTTCTTTCAATACTTGAAACAAATTCATAAGTTTGACCGAAGCATACAGGTCATATTCATTTGTGGCAAAAATATTATGCTAAAAGTAAATGTCAGCAATTATAAAAGATTATCCGAGTGTTCTAATGTACTTGCTCTTGAATTTGTAGATAATTTGGAGCAAATTCTTGAAATTGCTGATGTTTGCATTTCAAAGGCAGGGGCGAGCACTTTTTATGAAACCCTAGCAAAAGGCACCTTTTTAATAATCGATGCAGTTAATGGCTTTCTGTATCAGGAAAGAGGTGTGAAAGATATTATTGATGAGTCTAGGATTGGTGCAATTGCGTATAGCTATGAAGATATTCTGTTGTTATTGGAAAAATTTTATTCACAGGATACCATTACAGATTCAAGGAGTATTTTTAATGGGAATGGAGCTGTAGAAATAGTCCACGCAATATTAAATTTAATGTAAACCTATTAAACTTAGTTTTGTTGAGTATAAAACAAAAATATAACAATATTGGAGGAAATGACATGAAAAGGAATGAATTATACGAGTTACTACTTGGTATCTTGAATCTTGAGGAAAACAAGGTAAGTGAAGAAACATCGCTTGACAGTTTTGAATTTAATTCTTTAGCAAAGCTTGGGGTAATATCAGTTTTAGATGCATATGCAAACATAGTAATTTCAGCTAAAGATCTAGTAAACTGCAAGACTATAGGAGATTTATTAGATTTGGATCCAAATAGCGAGGAGATAGGATAATGGGAGTTCGCATTGTTGGTTTAGCAGTTGCTGTTCCTAAAAACACTTCTAGCACAGAAGATCTTGTAGAAAAATTCGGATATGATATCGCATTAAAAATTCAAAATGCAACGGGTGTTATAGTCAGGCATGTAGTTTCAGGAGATACGAAGACATTAGAGCTTGCCCTGGAATCAGCAAATGAGGTGTTGATGAAAACAGGCATTTCAGCATCACAGTTGGATGCCGTCATTTTAGTTACTCAGACTCCAGAATATAAGCTTCCTGCAACTGCATGTATAATACAGGACAGACTTGGCATTCCTAAAAATGCAATGGCTTTTGATATGAATCTAGGGTGTTCTGGATATCCGTATGGAATAATTATGGCAAGTTCCATGATAGAAAGTGGATTACTGGAAAGAGTTCTGCTGATTATCGGTGACATTACAAGCAGTACTGCTGCTCCGCTAGATCAGTCTACCTTTCCTTTGTTTGCGGATGCATTTTCGGCTACAATTATCGAAAGATGCAGTGGCAGAGGAGATCTGCTGGGCTTAAACTATGGAACGGATGGTTCTGGATGGAGAAACATAATTAATCCAATAGGCAATATCAGATACAAAGATGTGAAAACCTACAATGAATCTAATTCAAAAGAAGTATTTCCTGAAATTAAATATCCGGAATATACGTACATGGACGGGAATGAAGTGTTTATTTTTTGTCTAAAGACTTTACCCAAAATGATAATGGATGCCTTGAGAAATAGTTCTTTAAATAAAGATGACATTGATTATTTCATATTTCATCAAGCGAACTTATTTATACTAAAGCATATAGCAAAGAAGTTAAATATTGCTGATGAAAAAGTTCCTACATCCTTAGACAATTACGGAAATACAAGTAGTGCTTCCATTCCTGTTACAGCATGTGACTTCTTTTCAAAGCACGATATGACCCAGCCTGTTAAAGTAGCAATGGTTGGTTTTGGAGTTGGTTATTCATGGGCTACGGTAATTATGCGGATAGACCCTGCTGTCGTGTTCAAAATTAAGGAGGTATGACACATTAATTCACAATTTTCATTAAAAGATAAGCATGTTGTTATTGTTGGAGCCTCATCAGGCATAGGAGCGGAGATAGCTGTGCAATGCGCCAAGGAAGGCGCAAAAGTTTCAATTTGTGCTAGAAGAGAGCAGCAGTTGATTGAAGTTATGGGAAAGCTGGAAGGAGATAGCCATGGATATCAACTGCTAGATGTCAGAAATACTGAGAGCGTTCCTGCTGTATTTGATGAATTTGTTGCTCAAAGAGGAAGGATCGACGGATTTGTTTATTGCACTGGAATCCTGAAAAATATGGCTTTTAGTGCAATAAAACCTGAACTGTTTTTGGATATTTTACAGGTGAATTTAATAGGTGCAATGGTATGTACTCAGGCGGCAACAAATTTTAAAAGAGTCAGCAAAGAAAGTTGTTCATTAGTATGGATATCGTCAGTTGCTTATAAAAAGCCCGGTGGTGCAGGAGGATTTATGTATGCCTCGTCAAAAGGCGGAATGATCGGGGGCATTAAAGTTTTAGCACTAGAATTGGCTAAAAGAAATATTAGGATAAATGCAATTTGTCCAGCTGCTGTTGATACAGAAATATGGGATGTAAATTCAATGACCCAGGAAGAAAAATTGAGTATTTTCAAGAGGCATCTCCTAGGCATTGGGAAACCTATTGATGTTGCCAATGCATGTGTATTTATGCTTTCATCGGCGTCAAGATGGATTACCGGGATAGAGTTATTTTTAGATGGAGGATATCTACTTACATAAGATTTATCATTTTAGATCATATTTATTCAAATGTGAGGATGAAAAAATAAATTATATGAGACTAAAAGTGATAGCGTGTGATGTATTAAATAGAGAAATATCGTACTTAAGCAGCTTATCCAATTGTTATGTTGATGTAACATTCTTACATCAAGGGCTTCATTGTACGCCTGATAAGCTTAAGATAATGCTTCAGAAAGAAATCGACATTGCCAATAATGGATTTCCTTATAATCATTTCGAATTATATCCAGAATATGATTATATTGTCTTAGGTTATGGGCTGTGTAGTAATGGTATTATAGGGCTTTCGAGTAAAAAGCTTTCTTTAGTTGTTCCTAGAGCACATGATTGTATTACACTATTATTGGGGTCAAAGTCTAAATACGATGAATTATTTTCTTTAAATCCTGGGACATACTGGTATTCCAGAGGGTGGATTGAATGTTCTATACAACCTGGTGAAGAAAGATATATAAACACGCTTAATCAGTATGTTGAAAGATATGGTGAAGAAAATGCTGAATATCTAATGAACATGGAACAGGGGTGGTTTAGTAAGTATAATAAGGCTGCATTTATTAATTGGAAATGTTTAGGTAATACAGAGTATTATAAAAGCTACACAAAAAAATGTGCTCAATATTTAAAATGGGATTATACAGAATTAAATGGTGACTTTTTACTTATGGAGAAAATATTGAATGGATATTTCGAAGATGGAGATGTTCAAGTTATACCAGCAGGAAAAACAATTACATTAAGTCATAACGAGAATATTATTAACTATGAGTAATTGTTCATATCCCGATATGGGCATTTAAAATACTATTTTTGAGGTGATAAGATGTTTATAGAGAAAGAAAGAATAATGTCTATTGTAATAGAAAGTGTTACTGAAGTAGCAAATGAATGGGATGTTAACTGTGAGTCAGCAATATCATATGAGACAAGGCTCTGGGGTGGGAGTTCTACGTTTGACTCAATGAATATAGTAAACATAACTGTCAAAATTGAAGAAAAGTTTGCTGATTCTTTTGATTTACAGATAACTATTGCTGATGAGAAAGCATTATCACAAAGTAAAAGCCCTTATAGAACTGTAGAGACTTTAACAAACTATATCTTAGGATTAT
>CAYYEC010000114.1:0-3704 GCA_964470745.1 uncultured Eubacteriales bacterium
AAATACAGGTGAAATTATAGGTAAAAATAATGAAGGCTATGAAGTAAAAGCAGGCAGCGAAGTTTACGTAGGAAAACGTCTTATTATAGCTACCGGTTCTGCTCCTATCATGCCTCCAATCCCAGGTGTGAAGGAAGGATTTGAAGCAGGATATGTATTAACTAATCGTGAGATACTTGATCTGGAGACTGTTCCAAAGTCTCTTGTAATCGTTGGGGGTGGAGTCATCGGCTTAGAGATGGCATCATATTTTAACTCTGCCGGCAGTAAGGTTACTATCATTGAAATGCTTGATCATATAGCAGGTAATACAGATAAAGAGATATCAGAAATTCTTTTAAAGAACTATAAGAAAAAGGGCATTGAATTTAAATTAAATTCAAGAGTAGTTGAAGTAAAAGAAGGTATGGTTGTATTTGAATCAAAGGGAGAAAAAATCAGTGTTGATGCCGAAAAGGTTCTTATGAGTATAGGAAGAAGACCTGTAACAGAAGGATTAGGTTTAGATAAAATCGGAGTAGAATTAGACCGGGGTCGTGTTAAAGTAGACGATAAGTGTAAGACAAATATCCCGGAAGTTTATGCTGTTGGTGATGTTAATGGAAGATTTATGCTGGCCCATGTAGCATATCGTCAGGCAGAGGTTGTTATAAACAATATAATGGGTAAAAAAGATTTAGTAAGATACAATGCTATTCCTTCAGTTATATATACAAATCCGGAGGTTGGCTGTGTAGGTGAAACTGAAGAGACCGCTAAAGAAAAAGGTATTGATTATGAAGTTTCAAAAATATCTATGATGTATAGCGGAAGATATGTTGCCGAAAATGAAGGCGGAGATGGTATATGCAAAATATTAGTGGATAAAAAATACAAAAAGCTTATTGGATGCCATATGATCGGGAACTATTCTTCTGAGATAATAATGAGCGCAGGAATAATGATTGAAACAGAAATGCAGATAAATGATATAAAAGAACTCGTATTTCCACATCCTACCGTATGTGAGATTATACGTGAAGGAATATTTCAACTTTAATCAAAAAAGAGGGGGATTTTTAAATGCCAAAATCACAATATATTAATCCAAATGAAGTTAGAAAACCTGGTTTTATTAAATTTAATGATATTCCGGTAAATCAATATAATAAAACTATTGAAGATGAAAAATCAAATTATACTACTGAGGATTTCCTTAGAATTTATAGAGACATGTCTATCATAAGGGAATTTGAAACAATGCTAAACCTGATTAAAACTACCGGAGAGTATAATAGTATACCGTATAATCACCCTGGTCCTGCCCATCTTTCAATAGGGCAAGAGGCTTCTTCTGTAGGTCAGGCATATTCATTAGACAAAGATGACTACATTTTTGGTTCTCATAGAAGCCATGGTGAAATTCTTGCAAAAGGACTTTCCGCTATTGAAAAATTAAGTGATAAAGAACTTATGGAAGTAATGGAAAGCTTCTTTGATGGTGCTATATTGAGAGTTGTTGAAGGAAAACAAAAAGACAAAAACAATATTAAAGAATTAGCAATGGACTTTTTGGTTTATGGAACATTAGCTGAAATTTTTGCAAGAGAAACAGGATTCCATAAAGGTCTTGGTGGATCTATGCATGCATTCTTCACTCCATTTGGAATTTATCCAAATAATGCTATCGTTGGTGGTTCAGCCGATATTGCTGTAGGTGCTGCACTTTATAAAAAGGTGAATCGTAAAAAAGGTATTGTAATAGCAAACATTGGAGATGCCTCAATGGGATGCGGTCCAGTTTGGGAAGGTATTACAATGGCAGCAATGGATCAATACAAGCAATTATGGGAAGGCGATATGAATGGTGGACTTCCATTTATATTGAATTTCTTCAATAACCAATATGGTATGGGTGGTCAAACGGCTGGTGAAACTATGGGTTATAACATACTTGCAAGAATCGGTGCAGGCGTCAATCCAGAACAAATGCATGCAGAAAGAGTTGACGGTTACAATCCGCTTGCTGTTATTGATGCTATTAAAAGAAAAAGAAAAATCCTTGAAGAAAAGAATGGCCCGGTCTTACTCGATACTCTTACGTACAGATTCTCAGGCCACTCACCTTCTGATGCTTCAAGTTATAGATCTAAAGAAGAAGTCGAAGCATGGATGGAACAGGATTCATTGATAAGTTATAAAAATGATTTAATACTTTCAAAAGTAGCTGCAGAAGATACTTTCTCATCTATACTTGAAAATACAAAAGAATTGATTACAAAAGTACTTAAGCTTGCAATTGATGATAGTGTATCACCTAGAATGAATCTGGTTCAGAATCCAAACGCAATTGGAGATTTAATGTTCTCTAATACTAGGGTTGAAAAAATGGAAGACAGAGAATGCGATGTGTTAATGCAAAAAGAAGAAAACCCAAGAGTTCAACAAATAGCTAAGAAAATCAGAGTTGCAATTAAAGATGGTAAACCGGTTTCAAAAAATAAAGTTTATCAATTCAGGGATGCTGTATTTGAATCAATAATGGATAAGTTCTATGTTGATCCAACTTTAATAGCATATGGTGAAGAAAACAGAGATTGGGGCGGCGCTTTTGCTGTGTATAGAGGCTTAACCGAAGCAATCCCCTATCACAGACTTTTCAATTCACCTATATCTGAAGCTGCAATTGTAGGTTCAGCAGTTGGATATGGTTTATGTGGTGGTAGAGTAATCGCAGAGCTTATGTATTGCGACTTTTTAGGTAGAGCCGGAGACGAGATTTTCAATCAGCTATCCAAATGGCAGTCAATGAGTGCCGGTATATTAAAAATGCCTGTAGTTATAAGAGTATCTGTTGGTTCAAAATACGGTGCTCAGCATTCCCAGGACTGGACTTCATTAACTGCACATATTCCGGGATTAAAGGTTGTATTCCCGGTTACTCCTTATGATGCAAAAGGTTTGATGAATAGTGCGTTAGCAGGAACTGACCCTGTAATATTCTTTGAAAGCCAAAGACTATATGATATAGGAGAAATGTTCCAGCCAGAAGGAGTACCTGAAGGATATTACGAAGTTCCTATTGGAGAACCGGATGTAAAAAAAGAAGGTAAAGATATTACTATACTTACGGTGGGTGCTACATTATATAGGGCTTTAGATGCAGCAAAAGAACTCGAAGAAAAATATGGTTTGTCTGCCGAAGTAATTGACGCTAGAACAATAGTACCATTTAATTATGAAAAAGTTCTGGAATCAGTTAAAAAGACAGGAAGAATTCTGCTAGCAAGTGATGCCTGTGAAAGAGGTTCACACTTAAAAGATATTGCACAAACGATTAGTGAACTTGCATTTGATTATTTAGATGCTCCACCGGTAGTTGTAGGTGCTAAGAACTGGATTACACCGGCATACGAGCTTGAAAATCACTTTTTCCCACAGGCTGATTGGATTATTGACGCTATACATGAAAAGATTTTACCACTTAAAGGCCATGTAGCAAAAAATAATTTTACAACAAATGAGCAAATAAGAATTAATAAGTTTGGAGTATAATCATCCAGGCTTGTAAAATTGAATCGGGTTGTAGCGATAAAACCTCCTTAACAATAAACTGTTTTTCCCACAGCCTGATTTTCAGATAGATTTATTTAATAATAATTGCGGCTTCTTTTTTAATGTCAAAAAAGAAGCCGTTTATATAAATCACAAAAGTGAATCTACAT
>CAYYEC010000114.1:3714-9630 GCA_964470745.1 uncultured Eubacteriales bacterium
ATAAACTTTTTTAATTTAAATTTTTTTCAATGAACATATGAATAAATTAATTTTAGCGATAAGAAACAGATGTAATATAAGCGCACAAAAATAAAAATGCATAATCTTTTGTGTATTATATATAGTTAAGGAGCATTATATGAAAACTAGCTTAAAAAATAGAGTTGCACTAATTACAGGTGCCAGTAAAGGTATAGGGAAAGTGATTGCTCTTTCTTTGGCTAAAGAGGGGGTTAAGCTTGCTCTTTGTAGTAGTTCATCCAATAGCTTGAAAAATATTGAAACCGATTTAAAAGAATTTGGGATTGAATATTTCTTATGTCCCGCTGATCTTCGATGCCCTGAATCAACAGTTTCAATTATTCATCAAGCATTTAATCACTTTGGTGAATTAGATATTCTAATAAATAACGCAGGTATAGCTATTCCAAATACTATCTCTGACACAACTTTAGAAGAATGGGATAAGCACATGGAAACCAATGTAAGAGCCCCTTTCTTATTGTGTAAAGAGTCTATTCAATACCTTAAAAAGTCAAATTCAGCAAGTATTATTAACATCGCTTCTGTAGTAGCTGCAAAAGGATATGTTAATCAGGGAGCATATACTGCATCAAAGCATGCTTTAATGGGTTTTACAAAAGTATTGGCGAAAGAAGTTCAAAAGGATGGTATAAGAGTCCATGTTATTTGTCCTGGCGGAGTGGCAACAGAAATGGTTACACAGACACGCCCCGACCTGGATCCATCCGGTTTGATTTCCACCCAGGAAATCGCCGACATTGTGTTGTTTTTATTAACTCATCGAGGTAATGCTGTAATTGATGAAGTTATGATCAGAAGAGATGGAAATGTGCCCTTTGGGTAAATCCAAAAATCGAGTTCATTTATCTATATACAACGCAATACTTTCAAAAGTATTGCGTTATATTGCCTTTAGAGCTCGAAACGCAAATAACTCGATTCTTTTATTCAGCAGATATTTTTTTATTTCTATAATATAATAAAATATCTGCTGAAACCATTATACAGTTTAAAATATATAAATAAATTACTCCATTAAAGCTATATACAATTTTATGGGCAATTCCTGCTAAATACCCTACAAAAATAATAAATAAGAATATAACGCTTTTACCAGAATTTTTCCTGGCAGTATATGATTTATAAATTGATACAGGCCAGGCAGATCCAAAACACAATAACATAATTATTTCAAAAACGCTCATTTTATACCCCTTAGTCATTTTTTATTTGTTTTACATTTTACAAGTAGCCATTAATTTTTAATAATATTAAATTAATTCATATAAAAAATCCTGCCGATTATATTAATTTAATCATACATTTTCTATTACTTTCATACTGGAATCCTCACACGGTTTCAAAAATCTCATAAGATTTTGAGCTTTATTATCCAGCCACTCTTCTTCCATATCAATATCTAAAATTACAGGCATTCTATTATGTATTTTGGACATTTCTTTATTTGCCTCTGTTGTAATAACTACATATCCTAAAAATTCATTACCACTCTTGTCCTTAAAGACATTATATATTCCTGCCATTGAAAATATTTTTCTGTCACTAATACTTATCCTATGCTTAATTTTCTTTCTGTCAACAGCTTTCCATTCATAAAATGCAGAAGCAGGAATGATACATCTTTTATTTATAAACGAGTTTTTAAAAAGAGGCTTTATTCCAATTGTTTCACTTCTGGCATTAATTACTTGCTTCCCATTGAATAATGGGAAATGCCATTTTGCAAAAGCAATTCCTTTTTCCCCTTGATTTATTACAATGGGATTTTCAGTAGACGGAAAGACCTCTTTAGGTACATACTCTTTATAATAGCTATTTATTTTATATCTTGATGCAATTTCGTCCATATCACTTTCAATTAAATATCTTCCACACATAATACCACCTACCCTAACTTAAAAGATTTCCAATCCTACCGGGCAATGGTCAGAACCCAAAATATCACAATATATTATTGAATCTTTTAAATCATTTTTCAAACTTTGTGAAACACAAAAATAATCAATACGCCATCCAGCATTATTTGCTCTAGCATTAAACATGTATGACCACCATGTATATGCATCTGTTTTATCAGGATAAAAATACCTGAATGTATCAATAAATCCGTCATTCACAATTTCATCAAACCTGGCTCTTTCATCATCTGTAAAACCGGCATTTTTCCTGTTTGTACTTGGATTCTTTAAATCGATTTCCTTGTGAGCAACATTTAAATCGCCACAAAAAATTATTGGTTTTGATTTTTCTAAATTTTTCAAATACTTCAAAAAATCTTCTTCCCATTTCATCCTATAATCAAGTCTTGCAAGCCCTCTTTGGGAATTCGGAGTATATACCGTAACCATGTAAAATTTGTCAAATTCCAAAGTAATAACTCGTCCCTCTTTATCATGGTCTTCCACACCTATTCCATAAGCCTCACTTATTGGCTCTTTTTTAGTAAAAATCGCAGTTCCCGAATACCCCTTTTTTTCTGCATAATTCCAATATTGATGGTATCCGTCTAATTCCAAGTCAATTTGACCTTCCTGCAATTTTGTTTCCTGTATGCAAAATATATCAGCATCTTCTTTTTTAAAGAAGTCCATAAAATCTTTCTTTATACACGCTCTTATTCCATTAACATTCCATGATATCAGTTTCATTTTCAATGCCCCTTTATACATATTCTAAAATCCTTATTTTATTATTATACCATGTTAATGAAGATAGAAACATTTATCTACCATTATGATACTTTTTAAATGCTTCATAATATTCAAAAGTTTGCTTACCATACTTTTCTGCCCCCTGAGAATATGTCACAACTCCAAATATTGAAATCGGAACATTTCCATTATACCCTCCAAATATCTTCTCAATATCTTTCTGCTGCATAGCGTCTATTTTAAAGCCTTCAGATTTTATTTTTGCCTGCAATTGCCTGGCTGCAAAATAAATACTACCTTCCGTGGAATTTAGCATGCTTTTTATTTTTTTATCTGAATAACTACACTTTTTATCCTCATTTAAAAAAATTTCATTAGCTTTAACTTTTTGTACTCCTATTTGAGCTATTCCCACAGTTCCATTTAATTTTACATTGTCAAAAAAGACATCATCTATACTAAGGCATAACATCTCTCTAAAAATAATTGCTTTTATCATCTCTATAGGAACATTCGTCTTTTTAGAAGAATCTACAAAATAAGCCTCATTATTAGCAATCAAATCAACAATTTCATTTATATTAAAAACTGTGCCTATATTCTTAGAACCAACACTAAATAGCAGCTTATCTTCTTTTACTTGCTTTTTTGCTATAGAACTTAATTCATCGTATATGTCATTTCCAGAATATAATTTATTTTTATTAGTGTCAGTATTAGCTTTTATAATATATTTGTTAATATCTTCATCTGTAATAAATACTGGTATGTTTTCATCTAAATGAAAGTTAATTAGTTTATTTATGTTTTGTGTATTATTATCTCCGCTACACATATTTATAGTTTTTTTAAATTTATTATATTTGGCCAATCCTAATTCAAAGCATACTATAAATATTAATATACTTGTCAGAATTGAAATACTAATTATAAAAAGTCTTTTTCTCATTTTAGCCTAGCCTCATAATATAATATTTTTTATTTTAATGGCTCAAAAAAGGACATCTCATTTTGCTAGAGAAATGTCCAAAATATTTAAAACTATATTAAACGCACAAATGATTCTACATTGAATTAATATTGATATTTGTTCGTTTAATGAGTTTTATAGGTGTAGATTTCGCGTAAGTTAAATTAATATGTAGAATCATTTACGTGAAATATAAAATACATATTTTTAATGTATTTTATCATGTATCACTCTAAAGATACAACACTTTTTTAAATAATTTTTATAGATAAACGTCACTCACTTTGCGTGCCATATGGCACATTATATATTCCTTTTTTTAGTATTTCTATATACTTAAAAAATTCATTTGTTATCACCTTCATATTCTCTAAACTCAATTCCATTTTCCCGCCTTTAAACAAATTCAAGTACTTGTTTCCCAATGCATCCGTAGAAAGCATTATTAGCTCAATGGCCATTTGGGCATCAATATCACCTCTGAATTTTGACGTATCCAGATTTTTAAAGAACTCGGAATAATTTTCATTATATATCTTCATATGACGTTCATTTATTTCTTTTTCTAAACCTATAGGCGGCTCTGTAAATGCCTTAACAATTACTTCATACATTTTTGGATTATCATAATATATTTCAAGCTTTTTAATACTCATACTGACTATTTTTTCAAATACATCTTCAGGTTTTTCAGAAAGCATCGGAGGGAAATTTCCCAGCATGTAGTTCATAATAAAATCAATAACATATAAATATAAATTTTTTTTATTACCAAAATAATGAAATAATACACCTTTTGATATGTCTGCATTTTTCACTATAGCATTTGTAGACGCATTTTGATAACCATGTATTGCAAATTCTTCAATGCATACGTCCATTATTTTATTCTTTTTATCCTCCGGTAAATTTTCAAAACTGCTATACACAGATTTCCTCCTCAAAGCTATATAGTTTAGGTTGTTAAAGTATAAGTTCGATTGCGCTTTTCCGACCATACGGTCAATTAGTAATTAAATTATATATCCTGTCCACAACATAGTCAATAGGACGTATTAATTTTCATATAAAAGAAGGCTTAATAATATTTTTCTATATCACTAAGCCTTCTTTTTCTGGTATTGGATTTAACTTTCTTATGGTTTTCGTGTTACTGGCATATATAAGTCTATTCCACCGATATGATTAGCACCATCATCAAAGCCCAGGTGTTCTTCCATCCATTGGTACCCGCCATACACATATTTACTATCTGTAAGCCAGCTCTTAAAGCGGTCCCATGCCTTAACAATTTCATTTCCTATATCACCGTTTTCTCCACGCTTTACATTTGTAACAGCATAAAGCCCACCGTTTAAAACCTTTTCTTTTACATTATCATCATTAACAATTATATTATCAGCAATAGTAACACAAACTTCATAACCATATTCATCTTGGTCTGGAGATGAGGGATTCGGATTATTATAACCGAAAATACGTAAATTTTGTTTGTTTACATTTAGACCGTTTTTGTTGAGCCAATCTTTCATTACAGCAAAAGCATGGCTTTCGGGGTGTTTGCCATAATAGCAATAATATGCTGCCCGCATAGGCTCAAGCTCTTTGAGAACCTTTATGTCAGGGTATTTTTCAAGAAGTTCATTATCCTGAATATCAAAATACTTATCCATAATATCCATCCTTTCAAAGAAAAACTTTTTGTTTTGTTTTCTGTAGTCACTGGGCAATAATCCTGTTACACGTTTGAAAGCTCTCGAAAAGCTATCACTACTCTCAAAATCATACTTTACAGCAATATCAATTAAACAGGTATCATTATGTAATTCAATTGCTGCAAGGCTAATCCTACGCAACCTTATGTATTTCTTTACTGAATAGCCTGTAAGTGCAAAGAACATTCTATAAAAGTTTGATATCGACATATAGGCTACTTGCGCTGTAAAATTTATATCAATTTTGTTTTCAAGGTTACTTTCAATGTAATCAACGGACTTTTGTATTCGTTCGTAGTAGTTCATTAGGGAGCACTCCTTCAGTATCTTAAGATAAGTATATAATAGCATATAGGAATTACTAATGTCCGACTTTTTTTCCAATAAATCTTTTTATTAGAAACACAGAGACAATTTATTACGTTATTTGGGTCTTGAATAAAAAGGATGTTAGTTTTTACAACTGATATGCTTTCCTTAAATCTTTGATATTGCTTACTTAAATATCTTTCCAATAATTCTTTAAGTGTAGTTC
>CAYYEC010000115.1:0-3138 GCA_964470745.1 uncultured Eubacteriales bacterium
GTTCTATATCATCTCTTTTATTATTTTTGGATATGGCATATAGAGCTAATTTACCGAACGGTGTACTCAGGGTAAACGAATGAATTTTATCTTTTCTTATAAATATCATAAGAGACATTACAATTCAAAACAAAAACTGGAATCAAACCTTGATAAGACTTTTGTGTTCTTTGGATGAGCACGATTAAACTTTCCTCCTTTCAAAAATGGAATGTTTTGTTCATTACCTCATTTCGTATAGAATATAAATAATTTTTACTTCAGAGCATGTAATTGATAGGAAAAATATATTCGCTCGGTGGCTGCTCAATTATATTTGCTACTACCATTAAGTAATTATTTTAAACTCATTACAATAAATCCTTTAATTCGAGAAATCTTTTATAAAGAGAATCATATTCACAACCACAGTTACCGCAATCCTTGTCAGCTTGCTCAATTGCTATTATTAAATCTTCTTTTGGTCCATCCCCTTTAAGATATTTTTTTGATGGAATAGAAATTAATTCCCAACCGGAATCAGCAAATTTATCTAATAATATTTTTAATTCTTCATTATCTAACGATTCAGAAAACTCACCCATTTTTCCAAGGTGTTCACCTATAGTAAAATAATTGCCTGGTGAATAAACAACGGGATTAATTTTCCGCAAATCTATATAATCAAGCTTTAGAATTTCATTGTCTACGTTAATATTCTTGATTTCCGCAAAATATGTAGTTACTGCACCCACTTGAACAGTATGATACAATTCACATTCAAGTGACCACTTACTATTGGCTATAAGTGGAACATCGAGTTTATAACCTTTTATAAAAGGAACTTTTTCTTTATCATAAAACCGTTTTTTATGCAATTTGCTTCCGCAAGTTTCCATAAATCGCATAAGATCCGGGGTAACAACTGTTGCAGAAAGCTGTTTAGTTCGTTCAAAGTTTCGTTTTGTCTGTTTTTCACCATTCATACTTATAATTAGGCAACTTGGCTGACCACGCGTATAACTTACCCATGATATAGGGGCAAAATTTTCCTTTCCATCTTCATTATATGTTCCAATTAAGAACAGCTGCTGAGTGAAAAAACTTGGTGAATTATTAGCTGGTTTTTGCATTATAAAACCTCCTCGATTTCAAAATTAATATTTTTTAATCCATGATAATAGTTATCTTTTTCAGCTGTAAATCTAAAAACACAGTAATCCTCGTCATTTATTCCATTAGGATAAATAAATTTCAAAACCATCTCTCTAAAACATTTCCTTATGTTTCCAGTAGGTAAGTACTTCCATTATCCTTTGAAACATAAGTACTTTAAATTCTTCGGTATTACAAAGATATACAGCTGCTTTTGGATTTTCCATAAACTGATTCGCTCGCCTAGATGACAAATTTGTTGAAAAATATTGCGTTTTCATGCTTTCATTTTCGAGCACGAGCATTGCTTTGACAGTTGGATAACCGTTTTCGTCAACAGATGATACGAAAGCGGCTTTACTGTTTTTTCTGAGACGTATTATTTCGTTTTTATCTCCCACTCTCATTAAGATTATTTATGATTCTGGATAAATAATTTTCAAATTGCTCGATTTCGAAATCGCTGAACCCTTGGTAAAAAATTTCACTCATCTTTCTGGAAACTTCATCATATTTATCACTCAACTCTCTTGATTTTTTTGTAAGCTTTATTCTTATTTGACGCCTGTCAGCCTTATCATAATTACGGCTAATAAGTTCTGTTTCTTCCATCCTATCCAACA
Source organism: uncultured Eubacteriales bacterium (assembly GCA_964470745.1). Classification (GTDB taxonomy): domain Bacteria; phylum Bacillota; class Clostridia; order DSM-8532; family CAYYEC01; genus CAYYEC01. Next base: position 1,758 of record CAYYEC010000115.1, read on the forward strand.
TGCTTGTCAGAGTGGTTTTCGCAAGTCCGGTTTTTTTTGACAGTTCAATAATCGGAACAGAATCTTCTTGCCACAACACATATAAAATCCTACCTTGCGCACCGTTAAATTCATTTACATTAGCATCGCTTAGCAGTTTTTCAAAAATTCTGCCTTGTATTTGCTTTAACTGAGAAACAAGAAAACCTCCATATGTTTTATTAACCAGCAACATCACCTCCGTTCTACATAAGATAATACTATATAGGATCATAAATGTCAATATTCTTTTTAATATTGAGTAATATAATCAAAATGGTTATAGTTTTGAACATTCTAACTTTATTTAATATATTAAACGGTCTACAACCTGTATTTATGGTACTGAGAAACTATCCTGTAAGAACTATATTACCCAATCATACTAAATTCAGGGTATCAAAATGGAAGGTCACATCTTATAAATGTATGCTGCAAAGGCATATTTTAAAAAATTCTATAAAGAATTTGTAATTGAAATAAAAATTCATGCGATTGCCGAGCAGTGTAAGTGTATTAGTTTAGTGTTGATTAAAATAGCTATTTATTGTATGATTAAATTAGCTAATAACATAATTAGTATTTTAGTTAATTGGAGGTGGACGAAGTGATAGTTAGTGCAACTGAATTTAAAAATAAAGTAGGAAAATATCTAGAGCTAATGAATAAAGAAGAAATAATTATATCTAAGAACGGAAAGCAAGTAGCAAAACTTGTTCCTATTGATGAACCTGCTACGCCCAATGTTGACGGACTATTAAATTTATTGAGTAAAGCAAATAAAACAGGTGGTGAGCTGGAATTAGAAAAGATACGCCTAGAGAGGTTGAAAAAATATGAAAGTACTAATTGATACTAATATTGTTCTTGATGTCATTCTACAAAGACATCCTTTCTTTGAATCAGCTGTACTGGTTCTAAAACTATCTGAGGCAGGAAAGATAGAGGCATTTATTTCGTCAAATAGTATAACGGATATCTTTTATGTATTAAGAAAATATTTTGACAAAATAGATGATAGAAAAAAAGCCGTTAAACATATACTAAATATAGTAGATATAGTAAGTGTCACAAAAACAGATATTTTAAAGTCAATGGAATTAGACTATTCTGATTTTGAAGATGCTTTACAAACTCAATGCGCAAAGAAAATTAAATCAGAATATATTGTGACAAGAAATGAAAAAGATTTTAAAAATAAAATAGTTAAAGTGATTACACCGGATAAATTTGTGAGTTTATTTGATAATAGGCATTAATATAGGAATGTTAAAAAAGAAATATATTATTAAGATACAGTTCGAAAATGAGATGAAGGTTTTCAAACTGTACCTTTTATGACTTCATTAATACACCTCCACAC
>CAYYEC010000115.1:3148-5419 GCA_964470745.1 uncultured Eubacteriales bacterium
GTGGACGAAGTTTGGCTGATTCCTTGCTTCGATCATTCTTTTGGCAAGCCTTTGAAATATCGTCTGGCAGTTCCTTATCACAAACTAAAACATCTATATTTTTTAATGTAGCAAAAGTAAAAGGCATACTTTTATTAATTTTGCTGGAATCCATTAGAAGTATGATTTTTCCGGCTTTCTTAATAACAGTCTTTTTAACTTCGCATTCATTATAATGCCCACCTGTAAAACCACTCTTAAGAGAAAAGCCGGAGGCTGCAATAAATGCGATATCAATGTTTATATTTTTTATAAAATCACATGAATTTATTCCGGAAATAGAAAGATTATTTCTGCTAAGTTGGCCGCCTGCCAATGTCACAGAGGTATTGTTCTTCTTAATTAATTCAAGTGCAATATTTGGAGCACTTGTAAGTATGGAAAAACTTTCATCAGGGAGGAGCTTAGCCAGACACATGGTCGTTGTACCTGAGTCTATAAAAATTGATCTACCTGTTTCAATTAACTCAACAGCTTTTTTTGCAATTTTCATTTTCTCGTCAATATTCTCCATAGCTCTAAGACTATAAAGATCTTCCTTATTACCAGGCATGTGAGAAATAGATTTCGCCCCACCACGAGTTCTTAAAACAAAACCTTTACTTTCAAGATAAGTTAAATCTCTTCGTATAGTCATACTCGAAACATCAGGAAATAAGTCTTCAAGCTCTTTTAATTGAACTTCTCCATTTGTTTCAATATATTCTTTGACCTTATCTCTTCTTGATATATTCAAAATCCTCACATCCCATTTCATTAAATTTACTGCAAATCCATTGTGTTAAAATATATATGCTGCATAAAAGATATAACATGGAAGAAGCAAGCAACAAGCAACATATAAACAGAGGTATATTATTTTGCAATATCTAAATTGGAAATGCAAAAGGTTTATTGCAAAAATATAGAATGTTAATTTTGTTAAAAAAGGTATCACTTATTAACAAAGTTAACATCTTAAAATATATTCTACCTAAAGGAAAGATGCGTGTCAACAAGATTTTATCTTTAATGCTTTTAACATCTAAAACTAAAATTATATTTTGTTAAAAAACTTTAAATACATAAATCGCAAAAATGAAACAACATATGAATAATTGGATTTTTGCGATAATAGTTTTAGGTAATATAAGCACACAAAAATAAAATGCAAAATCTTTTGTGCGTTATATATACATTGTATTTTTATATCCTTTGAAATATAATAAATAAAATGGAAAGAGAAATTATAAGTTAAGGAATTAAAAAAACAAATAAATACATATATAGTTTGGTTAATCACTTATATATAGTTTTAATATATATTGTAATAAGGAGGAATTTTGAAATGCAAGAAATTAAAATTGGCCTATTAGGATTTGGAAATGTTGGTATGGGAGTATACAAAATATTAGAAGAAAATGGGGGAAATATCTCCTGCCATGAAGATTTAAATATAAAAGTAGGTAAAATCCTTGTTCGAAATATCAATAAAAGGCGTGAAGTAAGTGTAGATAGTTCACTGTATACTGATAATATTGAAGAAGTTATAAATAATCCTGAAATATCTATTGTGGCGGAATTTATAGGTGGTGTGAACCCAGCAAAGGATTATGTCTTAAAGGCTTTAAAAAACAAGAAGACTGTTGTTACAGCAAATAAAGAATTAGTAGCCAGACATTGGGATGAACTTAATAAGGCAGCACAAGAAAATGGAGTTGGGTTATATTTTGAAGCAAGTGTAGCAGGCGGAATTCCAATTATTAAAGTAGTTGGTGAGGCACTGCAGGCAAATAAAGTTGAAGAAATCATAGGTATAATTAATGGAACTACAAATTATATATTAACCAAAATGACTGAAGAGGGCAGAAGTTTTGATGATGTTTTAAAAGAAGCTCAACGATTGGGCTATGCTGAGCCAGACCCTACGGCAGACATTGAAGCCTATGATGCAATGTTTAAATTATCAATATTATCATCCCTGTGCTTTCATGAAAGAATTGCCATTGAAGACATACACAGGGAAGGAATAACGTCTATAACTACAGAAGATATAGCATATGGTAAAGAGTTGGGCTTTGGTCTGAAACTATTAGCAATTGCAAAGAAAAAAGATAACAAAATACAAGTAAGGGTTCACCCTACATTTATTCCTGTAAATCATCCGCTTTATGCTGTAAGAAATTCATTTAACGCCATATTCCTAAAAGGTAATGCAGTAGGAGATTTGATGTTTTATGGAAGGGGGGCAGG
>CAYYEC010000115.1:5429-6744 GCA_964470745.1 uncultured Eubacteriales bacterium
GCAGGAGACTTGCCAACAGGCAGCGCGATTTTATCTGATGTTATTTCAGCAGCACATAATGTTAGCAAACACAGATATAATATTTCAAGTTCTAGCTCTAGTTCCTCAGAGGAAATTGAAATTGAGAATAACTGGGAAACTGAATTTTTTATTAGATTTACAGTTAAAGATCAATCGGGTGTTTTAGGTAAAATTGCAGGTATTTTCGGTAAATATGATGTAAGTATTGAATCTGTAATACAAAAAGGTAGAAATGGTGTAGAAGTTCCATTAATTTTTGTTACGCATAATGCAAAAGAGATTTCTGTCCAAAATGCAATAAATGATATAAAGAAAGATGATTGTGTTATACGAGTTGAGAATGTTATAAGAGTGGAACAGTAGTATATATAATATACCTTAAAACCTTGACTACACACTAATCAGAGAAATAAAGAATGCCTAAGAACGATTCTAAGAACCTGTTTAAAATCTTATAAATAAAACCGATAATCTCCATAGAGTATATAAAATAGAGGCATAATCACAAATGAGAAAAGAATAACCAAGCGATATTAGCAGAGAACAAATTGAAAAAATAAGACCAAAGTAGGGAAATGCAAGAAAGAGGACAAAACCTCGTGAAATAGACTTAAATGAATCATTTTGTGCAGTATTGTATATATTGAAAAGTGGCTGTCAATGGAGAATGTTGCCGAGTGATTTCCCGAAGTGGCAAAATGTCTATGCGTATTTTAAAATATGGAGTCATGAGGAAGCGGATAAAGAAAGTATACTTGAAGAAGTTTTAAAAAAATTGGTTATGGAAGTACGTATCGAAAATGGCAGGAAAGGCAAGACCAGTTTTTGCATCGTAGATGCGCAGAGCACCACAATAATCAAAGAGGATACCTTAAATTATTGGTATATCTTTTGTTTGTGGATGTGTTAAAATGAAAAATATAGATTTATTTTCAACTATGGTTAGCCGATTACAAGAATTAATATTCAGTTATGATTTTAAAATAACTCATAGGATTTGAAAATACGGTATTGATGATGATAAATTTTTTCAAAAAATCTTCATTCATAGAAATTTATAATTTTTTTGATAGGATACTTAAAAAAGATGAAAGTGTAACTAGGCAAGCATTTGAGCAAGCAAGAGGGAAAATATCCTACACAGTATTTGTTGAACTTTTTAGTGAGATAGTAAAGAAAGATCTATCAGCAGAAGATTCATTATTATATAAGGGTTATCGCTTAACTGCAATTGATAGTTCTTCAGTAATGCTAGAGAATAGCAATGAATTAAAAGTATATTTACAGATGGGAA
>CAYYEC010000115.1:6754-9620 GCA_964470745.1 uncultured Eubacteriales bacterium
AAATTTCATTGGAAAGACTATCTTATCGGTATTACAGGATTTTTATGCTACAGTATTTTTATCAAATATGGTCGCATTTGCAAAATTACAATCAGATGAAAAAGTAATTAAATTGAATAATAATAAAAAATTAAAACATCAGTATAAAACTAATACAAATATAACAATTGGTATATTAAAGGATAGACTCATATCTGCTATTATAGAAAAAAACAATATAAAGAGATTGGCTTTAATGAACAGCATATTTAAAGCTATTTCTAAAAATACGGCACCAATTGGAACAGGTCGATCTTTTATACGAAAGAAAAAAGTAGTTAAAAACCGAAAAAGATTGATGTCAAAATCGTCTATAGAGAATGTAAATAATTAATACGTTAGCTTGCTGACATTGGGTCTGCCCCTACATCAAATAATACAATGGTTTAAAACAATGATGACAAATGAATATATAAAAATGGTAAAACAAAATATATTGCCTCCATTCGATAAACGAATATGGCAACGTAATTATCATGAACATATTATTCGTAATGAAGATGAATATTATAAAATTGCTGAATATATTAAAAACAATTCAATGTTATGGGAAATGATTGTTATAATCAATAAACATGAGATTTTAAACAGGTTCTGAGATATTTTGCATTGCAAAAATCTTTGAACCTGTTTCCATGGTATGCTTTCGGGAGTTTGACACTAAATTGGACTTTTCCAGTGCCCTTACCTCAGAGGGTGGTCCCCCATGTGTCATTGTCGAAAAACTGACACAAAACCAGACAAATATCGCCACTGCCTCTAATTTTCAAGAAACATATCACTAAAATCAAGATTTTTGGATTTACAGAATTTAAGGATTCCAAACACTATCTTTTTACCACCGCCGACACCGGTTTTAAGGAATCTGTGAAGATGTGCGGGGTCTACACCCAATTCTCTACCAAATCGATTATAATTACCTGCGCAATATTTATTCATCAGTTCATATACTTTGTTTCTATTTACCTTCATATGATAAGACCTCCTAAAATATATTTATTAATTATTGACTAAATTCTCATAGTCTATACCTAAAGTAGTTGCTAATTTTTTATAACCACTAATAGAGGGTTATTCTCAAGGTTTTAAGTTTTATATTTAACATTTTTACCACCTATTTCATATTATAATACGCCGGTAGCGTAATGTCAATATAAAAATTTGCTTAAAGCGTATTAATTTGTGTAGAATCTTGACAATTAGTCTGATTTAAAATACTATATAATTACGCTATAGCGTAACAATAGGAGACTATAATATATGGATATGGGGAAAAAAATAAGGTATTATAGAGAAAAATATAAGCTGAAGATTAAAGACCTCCATGAAAAGACAGACTTATCAATAAGCTATATTAGTGAAATAGAAAGAGGAGTAAAAAATCCGACACTTGAAACTTTAAGCAAATTATCAAATGCCTTAGGAGTAAATATATCCGAATTTATTGGCAAAGAGCAAAATGTTATTTATAATATAAAATTAGTCATGGGAGATATGACAATAAAAGAATTTGCAGATGCAATAGTAGAAAAGACAGGTATACCGATTCCAGATGCAGAGGACTTAAAAAATTATTTTGAAGGTGAAGTAACACCAAGTTCAGGGACTCTGGAGAATATTGCAAATTATGCTGGCATTGAGCCGGATTTCTTTTATAAATTTAATAAAGATTATACCATAGAAATGGATGAATATACAAAACTGTTTTTGAAAATCCGTAAACACAAGCTGGATATTAATGTATTGGAAGTATTTGTAGATGCACTGATAAAGCAAAAAAGCCCTTAATGGGCTTTTTTTGATTTTAGGCATTTTGGTTCTTTTGGTTGATAAATAAAAAAGAAGCACGCAGTACTGGAAATAAAAATAGCACATGCAGTCACGATTAGGCTTATTACCGGTATTAACTTTTTCATACACTCACCCCATATTATTTTTTTTGTTTAATTTATATTTATATACATATATGGAGTTATTTAACTCCTTAAGTTCTTTTTCATGCTTAGATTTTAATACTTCAGAATATGATAATATAAATTTTACAAGTAATATATTTATTGTTATAAATATAACACAAGATATACTATATAGCACAATATCTAACATAGGCATTTTATTAATATTTCTTAGATATGTAAAGGTAAATATTGCTTCTACAAAAAACATTGATGTTAATATTAATATAAATAAGTTTCTCAATTTCCTGTATTTCTGGATATCAAATAACACTATATTTAAATTCCATATGATAACTATGATGATTATTTGTATAAATCTTGTAGGAAGAGAGAACTGAAATCTAAACAAAGCATTTCTATATAAATCTTCACTTGAACATCCTAATATTTTTAAGACTGGTGCTGCATATAACATTTCACACATAAATATAACAAATGTAAAAAATGATACACAAAGTATAGATTTTATTAACTTTATTCTATAGACGAAATAAATTATAAATATGCATCCTATAAAATTCAGCATAAAACTTATTCCTCCAAGAAAATATTTTCTTGTAAAATAGATTAATACTGTCATTAAAAGTACAGTCAGTATTAATTTCACAGGCTTAAAAAGGTTATTTTTTTCACCTACTAGCAGTAATCCAATCATAATGGATAAAATACACTCTGGTACTGCTCCAACTAGCATGACTTGTATGCTCATTGTATCCATATTTAGGTAACTCCTTGCAGAATAATGTTAATTTTATTATAGCACATATTTATTGATATGCAACAATAAAATGCGGATTCACGGGGACGGTTCTTGTGGATTGACAGAAGATTTATTTGTTGATAGAATAACTAAGGGTGATGAATAATGG
>CAYYEC010000116.1:0-9618 GCA_964470745.1 uncultured Eubacteriales bacterium
GTTCTATGTTATCTGAAAAAATGCAAAATGCCATGGGGATTGCTTTATACTCTATGTTTATAGCATTAGTAATTCCAGCGTCTAAGAAATCAAAAGCAGCAATGGTAGTTGCAATCATTGGTATAACAATTAGCTGCATTTTTAGATGGGTTCCACTTTTCCAGGGAATTACCATCGGATGGGGAATAATAATTGCAGCTATAACAGCATCCTGTATAGGAGCAATTCTTTTTCCGAGGGAGGAAGAAATATGATTAGGATATTAATAGGGGCTGCATTAATGGCTTTGGTTACTTATATTCCAAGAGTACTTCCTATTACTATATTTAAGAATAAGTTGAAGTTCAGGTTTATCAGGTCATTTTTGTATTATGTGCCCTATGCTGTACTTGGAGCAATGACTTTTCCTTCGATTCTATATTCAACAGGCAGTATTTATTCAGCATCTATAGGTCTTGTAGTTGCACTTATCATGGCGTATTTTGAGCAAGGTCTGATGAAAGTTGCAGTTAGTGCCATATTAGTTGTCTATGTATCTGAATATTTTGTAAAATAAGTAGCCAAATTATAAAATGATAAAAGGGTTTTAGTATGAATAATTTTACGCAGGTAGCAAATACAAATGAATCCATTAAAAATAAACGAAATCAAATAAGAAATCAGCTTTTTAACCAATCAAAGTATATACAAACAGGAGAAATAAAACGAATCTCCGATTTAGATCTAAAAATACTTTTTAATCTATATGATGATGTATTTTTTGATGGCTACTTTCAAAAGGCGTTTAAAAGCAAATTGAAATTTTCTTTATCTACAAAAATGACAAGAGCAGCAGGTAAAACTATTGTGCCAAAGCTGATGACGAAAATTAGAAGAGAAGATGTTGTATTTGAAATAAGAATAGGAATTAATTTCTTTTTTAAATACTTGGAGTTAAACCGGGATAAAAGAGTATGTGGCATTATTACCAAAGATGCATTAGAAGCATTACAGATTGTTTTTGAGCATGAAATTTGCCATGTTATAGAATTTTATATATTTGGTGATTCAAATTGTAAGAAGCAAAGATTTAAAGCCTTGGCGAATAACATATTTGGACATAGTGGAACATATCACGAATTGCCTACAAATAGAGAAATTGCACATGAAAAGTATGGGTTTAAAGTTGGTGATTTGGTTATGTTCTCTTTTGAAGGAAATATATTAGAAGGATTTATATATGGAATAAATAAAAGGGCAACAGTGATGGTTCCAGACAAAAAAGGAAGATATAGAGATTCTAAAGGCAAAATATACACAAAATATTATGTACCATTACCAGGATTAAAAAATCCTTATAAAAGTTAAAGTATAAGTATTTTTTTATAAATTACATTTAAATACTACGAAAAAATTAGTAAATTAATGAAATTAAGAGTAATTGCATGATAAAATCTGAATTTAACCCAAAATCGTAAAATTTAGAAAAATCACATATTTGATTATAAAATGGAGATTATATAATATAATTAATGTATTAGCACTCGCTTCGAGTGAGTGCTAATAAAATGAAAATTTTATGAGGAGGTTAAATTTATGAATATAAAGCCTTTAGCTGACAGAGTTGTTATTAAAATGTTAGAATCTGAAGAAACTACAAAGAGCGGTATAGTATTACCCGGGTCTGCAAAAGAAAAGCCACAAGTAGCTGAAATAGTTGCAGCAGGTCCTGGAACAGAAGAAGTAAAAATGGAAGTAAAAGTTGGAGATAAGGTTCTAATAAGTAAATATGCAGGCACAGAAGTAAAAATTGATGGTCAGGAATATACAATATTAAAACAAGGCGATATTTTAGCAATTGTAGAATAAATTTATAAGGAGGCTATACATATGGCAAAGGATATTAAATTCGGCGAAGATGCAAGACGTGCACTAGAGACCGGCGTAAATAAATTAGCTGATACTGTAAAAGTTACACTTGGACCAAAAGGTAGAAATGTTGTTTTAGATAAAAAATTTGGTGCACCTCTAATTACAAATGATGGTGTAACTATTGCGAAGGAAATTGAATTAGAAGATGCATTCGAAAATATGGGTGCTCAGCTAGTAAAAGAAGTTGCTACAAAAACTAATGATGTTGCAGGTGACGGTACTACAACAGCTACATTACTTGCACAGGCTATGGTAAGAGAAGGTCTTAAAAATGTTGCTGCAGGTGCAAACCCGATGATTCTTAAAAAAGGTATTGCAAAAGCAGTTGATACAGCTGTAGAAGGAATAAAAGAAGTCAGCCAGAAAATTAAAGGAAAAGAAGATATTGCAAGAGTTGCTTCTATTTCAGCTAATGATGAAGTAATAGGTAATTTAATAGCTGATGCTATGGAAAAGGTAACTAATGATGGAGTTATCACAGTAGAAGAAGCAAAAACTATGGGAACTAACCTTGAGGTTGTTGAAGGTATGCAATTTGACAGAGGTTATGTATCAGCATACATGGTTACAGATACTGAAAAAATGGAAGCTGTTATTGATGATGCGTATGTCTTAATTACAGATAAGAAAATATCAAATATTCAAGATTTATTGCCTTTATTGGAAAAAATCGTTCAACAGGGTAAAAAACTTGTTATTATTGCTGAAGATGTTGAAGGTGAAGCCCTTTCTACATTGATAGTAAATAAATTAAGAGGAACATTTACTTGTGTTGCTGTTAAAGCTCCTGGTTTTGGAGACAGAAGAAAAGCAATGTTACAAGATATAGCTATTTTAACTGGTGGAGAGGTTATCACTGAAGAATTAGGATTAGATCTTAAAGAAACAGATATATCCCAACTTGGTAAAGCAAGACAGGTTGTAGTACAAAAAGAAAACACTATTATTGTTGATGGTGCTGGTCAAGAACAAGATATCAAGAAGAGAATTGCTTCAATAAAAGCTCAAATTGAAGAAACAACTTCTGATTTTGATAAAGAAAAATTACAAGAAAGACTTGCAAAGCTTTCTGGTGGGGTTGCTGTTATCCAGGTTGGTGCTGCAACTGAAACTGAAATGAAAGAAAAGAAATTAAGAATTGAAGACGCTTTAGCTGCAACAAGAGCTGCAGTTGAAGAAGGTATAGTTGCAGGTGGAGGAACAGCATTTGTAAATGTAATTCCAGCAGTGGCTAAATTGGTTGAATCATTAATTGGAGATGAAAAAACTGGTGCGCAAATAGTTCAAAAGACTTTAGAAGAGCCAGTTAGACAAATAGCATTTAATGCAGGACTTGAAGGATCAGTAATAGTTGATAAAGTAAAAGAGAGTGCTGCCGGAATAGGCTTTGATGCTTTAAATGAAAAATACGTTAATATGATTGAAGTAGGTATTGTAGACCCTGCAAAAGTTACAAGATCAGCTCTTCAAAATGCTGCGTCCGTATCTGCAATGATACTTACTACTGAAAGTGTAGTAGCAGACCAACCTGAAAAAGATGCTCCAGCAATGGGCGGAATGCCAGGTGGAATGGGCGGAATGCCAGGAATGATGTAAGATATTAATTTAAAAGTTAAATAGAAATTTGCAAAAAACCCACTTAAAATTTTAAGTGGGTTTTTTTGCTATTAGAAAAAAATTAATTGTAATTTACTTAGTAAATGTAAAATATTTACTTATTCTTTTTCGTCGCGTAATCAGCGACAGATATTAGAAAAAGAGTAATTTGTGGATAAGGTTAGCATTTTACAATTCATTAATCAAAAATATGAGTTAACAATATCAAGTGCATTATGTTCAATCAGTTTTGTTGCATACTCGTTTAAATAACCTTCAAAAAAAGCAATATTTGAAATCTTTCTTCCATACTCATTCAAAAGTACTTCGAAGAGCTTTTCATTCTCAGATAAAACATCATTTCTTGTAAGAACCAAATAATATATTTGTTTATAACGATATAGAGTACTATCACCATTATACATCCAATGTATTTTTTTACTCAAGTCAGTCAAATCATCGAAATTCTCGAAGGAATATATTATTAGTGTAGAACAAATCTTTGTAGTCTTCCTTTTAATTTTTAATTCATGTCTTTTATATCTATTTTTTATGAACTTTTGAATTGATTCAAAGTCACCATCTTCATCCAATTTTGTTATAGTTATAATAAACCCTTCCTCAGAGTCAGGAGTTGCCTCAATACACAATTGTGAATCTGATGCGGTAAATCCAAATTCAATTTCTGCTTGTTCCATCATATCCCAAAATAATTCCTGAGCAGCTGGAGAATTATAATTTAAGGAGTCTAAATCAATATCTCTTTCTTCTAAGTCATCCAATGATATAGTAACTTTAATTTTATTATCTCCAATTTTTTCCATACGCATGATAATCACCACATCTTTTTTAGATTTTAATTTTCATATTCCAAATATAAAAATTATATATCAACAAATTACTTATATATATTATACTGCTTAATTAGTAAAAAGAGAAGTATAAAAAATTTAACAATAGCAAAAAATAATACTTTATATATTTTATAATGTATATTTCAAATTATTAATTTTACTCCAAGGTTGATTCTTAGGTTAAATTTACTATTTTAATGGGTTTCTATTAAGAGTATAATATATAAAACAAGATAAATTTTGTGTAATTTTGTTGAAAAAAGTTAGGGGAGTGTTATAATTATTTATACAGTTAAATTGTAACAATAGCAAGGGATTAACAAAAACTACAGATGCTTATTATTTTTGCTCAAAGAATAATGGTTTAATGAATTTTGTGTAAAAATTGAGGTATTTGTTTTTAAATCTCTTAAACCCTCAAGAAAGACCGAAAGAATAAATATATAAACGTATAAAACATTTTATATGTTTTGTAAGGAGTAAATATGAAAAAAAATAAAAATGCATTAATTCTAATTATTCTTGTGTTAATGGGATCTTTAATAGGAGGATTAATAGGAGAGCTGTTATCGCGCTATCCCTATATGGCTTGGCTTTCTTTAGGAGGGAAAAATGGTTACAATGATTTCTTTTCTTTTTCATTAAATACTATTAATTTAGGAATAATAAAATTTGGATTTAATTTATCCATGAGAATAAATGTTGGAAGTATTATTGGTATGATAACTGGAATATTGATATTTGTTAAAAAATAGGTGGGAGGCAATAGGCAATAGGAGTCCTGTAATCCATCGCCCATTGCTCCATTGGAGGTGAGAAATTTTATTGCGTAAAATAGTACTGGCATCAGCATCACCCAGGCGGTCTGAATTGCTAAAACAGATTGGAATAGATTTTAAGGTTATATCTTCAGATGTTGAAGAGAACATAGATGAAAATATGCCAGCAGAAAATATAGTAGAGAGTCTTTCTTATCAGAAGGCCCTTGATATTGCTAAAAAAATTAATAATGATTGTCTGGACTCTAAAGATAACCCTTTAGTTATAGGTGCAGACACTATTGTAGTAAAAGATGGCAAAATATTGGGAAAACCTAAAAGTATTTCCCACGCATATGAAATGTTGAAAGCTCTTCAAGGTCATTGGCATGAGGTAATAACAGGAGTAACAATTGTTGACAGTAATGATTCAAAATTTATAAGTGATTTTGAAAAAACTAAAGTAAAAATGAAAAAATTGGATGACGATACAATATACAGATACATTGAAACTAAGGAGCCTTTAGACAAGGCCGGGAGCTATGGCATACAAAAAATAGGAGCTTTATTTATAGAAAGAATTGAAGGATGCTATTTTAATGTAGTTGGGTTGCCTTTAGTGAAAACAAGCATGATTTTAGATAAATTTGGGGTGAAAATAATTTGACAGAAAGTATTCGATATAAGCTGAAAATGAAAGATTTGCCACTTAGCGAAAGACCCTACGAAAAATTAGAAAAACTTGGACCAGAAATGTTGTCAAATTCAGAATTGATCGCTATAATCATTAAGACAGGATGCAAATATGAGACATCTGTACAGCTTGCTCAGAGAATACTGACACAAGATAAAAGAGAAGATGGATTAAGCTTTCTATATAATACTTCTTTAGAGGAACTCAGAAAGATAAAAGGTATTGGAAAAGTAAAGGCCATACAAATTAAGGCAGTTATGGAGTTATCTAAAAGGATAGCTACAACCTTTAGTATTACAAATAGAATTATAATAAAATCTCCAGAAGACGTTTGTGCTATCGTTATGGAGGAAATGAGGCATCTAAATAAAGAAATATTTAAAGTGATTTTACTAAATACAAAAAATCACGTACTAAAAACCATTGATGTGTCAGTGGGAAGTCTTACTTCTTCTATTGTACATCCGAGAGAGGTTTTTAGCGAACCAATAAAAACAGGCTGCTATGGAGTAATATTTGTACACAATCATCCAAGTGGAGATCCAGAGCCTAGCAGAGATGATATAGCTACTACGAAGAGGCTGGTAGAAGCAGGAGAGATTTTAGGAATAAAGGTCTTAGACCATCTAATAATTGGAGATGGGAAATATATAAGCCTAAAAGAAAAAGGACTTTTTTAGGAGGAGAATTTTTAATGGCATTATGGGCGCGTGATATAGGAATAGATTTAGGAACTGCCAATACATTAGTACATGTAAAGGGTAGAGGTATAATAGTAAGAGAGCCATCAGTAGTGGCAATAAATAAAAAAAATAATGAAGTTTTGGCTGTGGGAGATTCAGCGAAAAGCATGATTGGTAGAACACCAGGAAATATTATAGCTATAAGACCAATGAAAGATGGAGTAATAGCTGACTTTGAAACTACCCAGAGCATGTTGAAATATTTTATAAAAAAAGCCATGTCAAAAGGGTTGTTTTCAAAGCCCAGAGTTGTTATATGCGTTCCTTCAGGTGTAACGGAAGTTGAAAAAAGAGCCGTTGAGGAAGCAACACTACAGGCTGGTGCTAAAGAGGCATATCTTATAGAAGAACCTATGGCTGCAGCTATAGGAGCTAAATTGCCGGTTGAAGAGCCATCTGGAAGTATGGTGGTTGATATAGGTGGAGGAACCAGTGAAGTCGCGGTTATTTCTCTTGGGGGGATAGTTACCAGTAAGTCATTAAGAGTTGCTGGAGATGAATTGGACGAAGCTATTGTTCATTATGTTAAAAAAGAATACAATTTAATGATTGGTGAGAGAACCGCTGAAGAAATCAAGGTAACTATAGGTGCTGCATATCCTAAAGAGAAAGATGAAACTTTTCAAATTAGAGGGAGAGATTTGATTACAGGTCTTCCTAAAAATATGGCGATTACATCTTCAGAAGTTGTAGGAGCACTTAAAGAGCCTATAAATTCTATAATAGACTCAATTAAATTTACTTTGGAAAAAACTCCACCTGAATTAGCATCAGATATAATGGATCGAGGAATAATGCTTACTGGTGGTGGAGCTTTACTAAGTGGACTGGATCGTTTGATTAAGCAAGAGACCGGTATGCCTGTTTCAATAGCTGAAAATCCTTTGGATTGTGTGGCTTTGGGAACTGGAAAGGTACTTGATGAAATTGAAACATTAAAGAAAGTATTAATATCACCTAAAAAACTAAGATAAAGATTGAGGTGGGACATTCTTCGACAAGGATGGCCCTGGTAATCAGAATAAATTGCTATGTAGTATATTAAGGTAAGAGATATTTTGTTTACAAAAATCTTTGAGTGCCCCATGTATCACGAGGATCAGGGATAGCATTATTTAGAAAGGTAATTTGATTTTGTGAAGTTCTTAAAAAGTAAGATATTTATATTAAGCACAATAGCTTTAATTCTTTTGATTTCCATAGGAGTTTCATCGAAAGAAGAAAGAAAAATAAATATTTTTGGAAATGTGATTACTATTCCTTTAGCTCCGTTACAGAAAGTAGTTTCTTTATCGGGACAAAAGGTTGAATCTGTAGTTACCTTTTTTAACGATATAAAAGGAACAAAAGAAGAAAATGAACAATTGAAATTAAAGATACTTGGGTTAGAGAAGGAACGCAATAATCTCATTAAGTATGAGAAAGAAAACCAAAGATTAAAGGAGTCTTTAAAATTTAAAGATCAATTTAATGATTTTGAGTTATTAGGAGCAAATATTATAGCAAAGGATTCTGGGAACTGGTTTAATGTTTTTACAGTTGATGTTGGTATGAATGATGGTGTTAAAGTAAAGTTTCCTGTAATAGCCAATAGTGGACTGGTTGGAAGAGTTATTAATTCTAATCTAATCTCTTCAAAGATTATTGCTATAATTGACCCAGACAGTGCAGTCAGTGGAAGACTTTCAAATACAAGAGACTTAGTCATAATTAAAGGTGATATGCAATTAAAAAATAAAGGACTTTGTAAAATGGAATACATTCCTCCAGAAGTGGACGTATCAATAGGTGATATGGTTGAAACGTCAGGCTTGGGAGGAATATATCCCGAAGGAATTTTAATCGGAAAAGTAATAGAGATTTCAAAAACAACAGGGGACTTAAATAGACATGCAATTATTGAACCGGCAGTTGATTTTAAAAGACTTGAAGAGGTTTTAGTTTTGAAAAACAAAGGTGAATCTTTAGAAGAAAAGGATAAAGGGTAATGAAAAAAAGAAACTTTATTCTTGCTTTAACTATATTGACGATAGCGCTTATTCAGTCTACAATTTTAGACTATATTAAAATACATGATATTAAGCCTAATTTGTTAATTGTTTTTATAGTTTTAGTTGCATTACTAAAAGGTAATATTCATGGAGCTGTTATTGGTTTTTTTACGGGCTTAACTCAACACTTTATAACAGGTAAAGTAATAGGGATCTATTCTTTACTTGGTTTATTTTTGGGTTATACAATAGGTTCATTAAATAAGAGGATATATCGTGAAAATTTTATTGTAATAATTTTTTTTACAGCGGTATCAACTTTTTTATATGAGCTTTTAATTTATGCATTCAATACTTTATTTAAAGGATATAACAGTTTGGCTTATTGTATATGGAATATAATACTTCCGGAAACAATTTATAATAGTGTAGCTTCGATATTTGTTTTTATATTTATATATAAACTCTTTGAAAAATTTGATAGTGCCGAAAGAGCAATTCGTAAGTATTGATTCCTTTTATGGAGGGGAGTTCAGTGAGAGAAAAATTAAAAGATAGATACATTATGTTAACAATTTTCTTAATTTTATTTGGATTAGCAATAATATTAAGACTATTTGATCTGCAAGTTGTAAAGGGCCAAATGTATAGAGAAGAATCTCAGAAGAAAATCAAAAGAGAAACTAAAATAGTAGCACCCAGAGGAAATATATATGATAGAAATGGGATACCAATAGCTGTTAACAAATTAGGATATACTGTTCAAATGGTTCAGACAAAACCTACTGAGGCTGAGCTAAATGAAATGCTGTTAAAATTAGCTAAAATCTTTGAGAAAAATAATGATAAATATTTTAATAGCTTGAGCAATTATATATCGATTACTCCATTTAAATATGGGGCTTTTATAAATGTGTCAAATCAAAATATTGTAAATTGGATCAAGAGAGATGTTATATTAAAAGATAAAGATTTGGAATTAATCAATTCTCCGGAAGATGCGTTTAAATATCTTAGAAACAATAAGTTTAAGATAGATGAGAAATATACAGATGAAGAAGCATATAAGAT
>CAYYEC010000117.1:0-9610 GCA_964470745.1 uncultured Eubacteriales bacterium
ATTATTTTGCAATATTTGAATAAGAAATGTAAAATGTTTATTGCAAAAAATATAGCACAATTATTTTATATAGTTTATAACATTTAAATTTTTCTTTGGAATAACTTGTTCATTTTCGTTTGCCTTATAGCCCAGAGATACTCCATAATAAGGCTGGTAACCCTGGGGAATGTCCAATTTACTAGCCCTTCCTTCCTGTTGGAAGAAAAATTTAATTGAGCCCAGCCAAACCGATCCAATATTCATACTCTCAGCGGCAATAAGCATATTCTGTATAGCTGCTGCACAATCTGCTCTCCAATCCATTGCATCTTTTTTACCTGACACAATAATCAATGTTGGAGCATTATAAGTTACTTGAAAATCAGGATTTGACCCTAACTTTTGAATCCACTCATCATCAGATTTTGCCATTAATTCTTTTACCTTTTCATTAATATTCTGTAGCATTTCTTGATTTTGTACAATTGTAAAATGCCATGGCTGTTCGTTGTGTGCTGTCGGAGCATAAATTCCAGCTTCAAGTATCAGCTCTAAACTTTCCTGACTTATCTGCTCATTTCTGTAATTCCTAATGCTTCTTCTGCTTTTTATTACTTTTACAACTTCATTCATATGTATTCTCCTCGTCTCTTATTATTAAAATACTCCCAATACAATTTATTTTCCTTTTCGAAACAACTTCCAGCAATGGATCAATCTAGTGTTCTAACATTGGCATGCCTTTCATCCCTCAATATTAGTTCAATAGTTCAATAGTTCAATAACATTTAAACTATTTCAATATATCATAGAATGTGTTATAATTCAAGAGTAAATTTAGCGATATAAAATATAGTTAGGAGGCAAAAACATTGCGAGAATTGTTTCATCCCAATATTGATCAACTGAACTTGCCAACAATACTTAACGCTTTGGGTGACCCAATCAGGCTTAATATTATAAAAAATCTTGCTAATAAATCTGAAGCCACTTGCGCTTGTTGTAATAATAATTTGCCCAAATCCGCACTTTCTTATCATTTTAAGGTGCTACGGGAATCAGGGCTGATTAAAGTAAGAATTGAAGGAAAACAGCGTTTTTTATCCATCCGGTATGATGAATTAGAAGAACGATTCCCTGGATTATTGTATGCAATAATGAAAAGCATATAAACAGAAAGAGTTTTATTAATGATATATCTCACCGTATCACTTTATAACTAAACAATATGATTCTTGAAATCTCAATCACTTACTATATGTTGCAATAAATCTTTTACATTACTAATTCAAATATTGCAAAATCATATTCCTTGATTCATATGTTGCAAAATTCTTATATGAAAAATCTTTATTGCAACATATATAACAAAAAAATGCACTCCAATCCAGAGTGCATTTTTTGGGTATTACCATTTGTTTGTATGTAATATTGATTCTAATTCCACTTCTTTCTGTGGAATGATTTTGGCATTTAAAGCCTTATATCCAAATGCAATCATTACAGCAACTTCTAACTCATGCGGAATATTAAGAACGTTTTTTACTTCTGATGTATATTTAGGGATAATAGTGGTACCAAAAACATCATTCTCAGCTAAGCTTAATAAAATATTCTCTATGCAGCACCATACCGCTGCCAGACAATTCAAATCGCTGACTTTTTTACTTTCAGTTATTTGTTTTTTGGGCTTATACACAACAACCAGTACTTCTGGAGCAGTCAATATCATTTTTTTCTGTTTTGGTATTGCATCTAAATACATTTCTTGTGCGAGGGCTTCATAGCTTCCTAAAGCTTTTTTAAATTTATTCGATACTACTTCCACCATTTTTTCCGCTTGTGTTAAAGCAAGTCTTACACTCTGATCCTTGACTAAAATGAAATCCCATTCCTTCTGGTGATTATAACTCGGTGCTTTTAACCCTGCATTTAAAGCCCTTTGAATAATTTCAAAAGGTACTTCCTTTTCAGAAAAATCTCTTATAGTTCTTCTACGATTGATAACATCTAATAGTTCCATGCTTTTACCCCCATATCACTATTGTATAAACTTTGGTTACTTTTCATAATCATACACATATTATCAAACATACGTTCGGTTGTCAAGGTATTTTTCCTCTCTTCCATACAACATCTTATGAGAATCGCATAACATTATGTTCAAGTACATTTATATAAATTTCAAGCTTTATTCAATAATATTCACTTGTTAACCTTACTTGTGATACGTCTCACCGTATTATTGATAAGTACAAATCTGATGTGATTGAGGTTATATTTGCTGTGTAAATACAATTATTTTCTTTCTTATTTACTAGCTATACCTATTTAATAAGCTCTGTTGGTTTTGACGTACTACAAGATAGAATGTCATACAATCATACCTCACTTAACTTCGTAACAAGATTATACTACATAGAATTAAAAATACAAATACCATAATTTAAACCTTTAAAACTTAATATACATATAAATATCATCATCACTTGGGAAGCAAAGAGACTCATCTTAACCTAAGTCAATGCAAAACATAACTGAAAGTATTATAATGTTCTCAAAATCAAGCAACGAAAAGGGGATAAATTATGAATAAAATAGAAAAAAGCACTCAAATATCAGCAATCGCTATAGGCATTTCATTGTTGTTAATGGCAGTAGTTGCAGGATTTGCATTTGGCTATATCCATAGTAATCTTGTTATTTCAAATAATAATCTAAAAACAATGGAGAATATTAAAGATACTTCCTTATTTACTTATGAGGTATTAGGGTTTACATTTATTTTCATACTAGATATGTTCGTAGCTATAGGATTTTATATTTATTTAAATCCGATTCATAAAATATTAGCATTGGCTAGTGGTGTCGTTAGATTGATTTACTCTATCATATTTATGGTAGCTATCATCAATTTATATCAGGTTTTTAAGGTTATTGATGATAACAGTATTATAACTCTAGTGAAGGCTGATCAAGTAATGGGTAATATAAATAATTTTGAAAATATATGGAGTTTTGCTTTAATTATATTTGGGTTACATCTGGTATTAGTGGGAATTGTATCACTAAAATGCAATGATATACCTAAAATATTAGGTTTATTGGTTTTATTTGCAGGTATCAGCTATATTGTGGTGAATGGCTTGTTATCAGCAGGTCCAAATTTTGAAACACTTGGAACTACTTTAGAAAGTATTTTAATGATGCCAATGACTATTGGAGAGTTAGGCTATGGCATTTGGTTATTGGTTAAAGGTAGAAAGATTGTATTTATTTAGCTGTTTTAAGATGATTGCGATAAACTCGCTTTTTTATACGACTTAATGATTCTGGTTTAATACCCAGGTAACTGGCCAACTGATTTTGAGGAACACGTTGGGCAAGACCCGGACGTCTCTCAAGTAATGATAAATATCTTTCTTGGGGTGTAGATGCAATGAAGTTGGCATATTCATCACGGATATTATCTATGTTTTCTTCTAACATTTTTCTTACCATAGTCTGAATAAAGGGGTATTTTCCATACATATCATTTTCACTATCCAAATCTCCTTCAAGTAAAATAGAATCTTCTAAACAACTGAGATAGTAATTTGAAACCTTTTTATTGGATTGTTGATTAAAAATGGCCACCGTCTGATATTCTGTATAGAAATTAAAAGTCTTTTCATTCCCTTCCAAATCAATGAAATATTGACGAATTAAACCTTTTAAAACGAAGTAGCACTTTCTTGGAATATCTCCTTGTTCTAAAAGAAGAGTACCTTTTTTAAAAGATTTTATTGAAAGTTGTTCAATGACTTCCATAAGTTCTTTATCCGATACATCTATATAGTTTTTTACATGTTTTAGTAATTCCTCTTTCATAAAACACCTCTAATTAAAAACCTATGAATTTATTATATCATATCTTTGGAAATTGATTAAAAGATAATTTTATCAAAATGCATTGTTATTTTAACATTATTATAATAAAGTATACGTATCATAAATAAAACGTTAAAGTCCAATCTCTATAAAGGTTTTCACCTTACTTGTGATACGTCTCACCATTAATAATCTTAAATCCCCTATAAACCTGCTCCAGCAAAATAACTCTGGCTAGCTGGTGCGGAAACGTCATATTAGACAAACACAAATTATAGTCTGCCTTGGTAACTAAGTCTTCGTCAAGCCCCAGGGAGCCTCCAATTACAAAGGATATATCAGATTTACCGGAAATAAAAAAAGAATTCAGCTTTTTTGCCAATCCTTCTGAAGTAGGCTGTTCACCTTTTAAATCAAGAACAACCAAAAGAGAATTATCCCTTAACTTTTTAATTATTTTTTCTCCTTCTTTTTTCTTAATCTGAAGTTCTAAAGCTTCACTCAAGTTGTCAGGAGCCTTCTCATCATCAACTTCAATAATTTCAATATTGCAAAACCTACTTAATCTTTTTTTATATTCGTTAATTGCTTCCTTAAGATACTTTTCTTTAAGCTTGCCTACTGCAATAACGCTAATTCTCAATTCTCAATTCTCCATTTTCAATTATTTGTTAAACTTCAATTATTCTTCCAACTCTATCTCTTAAAATTACATCCACCATAACATCCTTACCTATTTCAATATCTTTTTCCTTTAAAGCATTACAGGTTGTCTGATATGCAAGCTCTGGAAAATTATTTTCATGACTTAAATGGCCCAGTAAAAAATTCTTTGTTCCTTTTTCAGCTAAATACGTTATAACCTTTGCGGCCATTTCATTACACAAATGTCCATATTTCCCCATAATCCTTTGTTTAAGACTCCACGGATATTTACCTACTTTTAGCATTTCTTCGTCATGATTTGATTCAAGTAATAGCAAATCACTATTTTCAATATGAGATAAAAGTTCACTATTCATGTGTCCAATATCTGTGGCATGAGAAAGCTTCTTATTATCAACAAAAAAATTAAACCCTACTGGCTCAGAGGCATCATGTGGAATAGAGAAAGCTTTTATATTAATGTCTCCTAACTCAAAAGTACGTCCAGTTTCAAAAGAAATCCTATTATGAGGACTTATTTCACCTAAATTTTGCTCCATAGCTTTCCACGTGCTTTCATTGGCAAAAACAGGAATATCAAATTTTCTCGATATTATCCCAACTCCCTTTACATGATCACTATGCTCATGAGAAACTAAAATAGCGTTTAAGTCACATGGACTTTCACCAATAGACTCAAGCGCTTTTCTTATTTTTATCCCACTTAATCCTGCATCTATTAAAATCCTTGTATTTTCTGTTGACATAAATATGGAATTTCCACTACTACCACTAAATAAACTACATACTTTTATCATTTACTCCCCTTATTCTCGAACTCTGGTTATATCTGCCCCAAGGCTAATAAGCTTGCTTTCTAAATTTTCATATCCTCTATCAATCAAATGAACATTATGTATTTCAGTTTCACCATCTGCAATAAGTCCTGCAATTACAACTGCTGCTCCTGCTCTTAAATCAGTAGCCTTAACCGGGGCACCAGAAAGAGGTGTTCCACCTTCAACAACAGCAATTCTACCTTCAACCTTAATATTTGCACCCATTCGTTTTAATTCATCCACGTACTGAAACCTTAGATCCCAAACACCTTCAGTCATTGTACTTGTTCCTTGTGCCCTACAAAGCAATACAGTTGCTTGGGGATGAAGATCTGTAGGAAATCCAGGATAAGGAAGTGTTTTTATGTTTACTTTTTGTAGATTATCACTTACTGAAACCCTTAAACTATCATCAAATTCTTCAACATTTACATTCATCTCTTTGAGCTTGGCACTTAAAGACTCCATATGTATTGGAATGACGTTTTTAACAATAACGTCTCCACCAGTAGCTGCTGCTGCAATCATATATGTACCTGCTTCAATTTGATCTGGAATAATAGAATGTGTGGCGCCTCCACCTAGATTTTTCACACCTTTTATTTTTATTACATCTGTACCAGCACCTTTAATATCAGCACCCATAGCATTAAGGAAATTTGCTACATCAACAACGTGGGGCTCTTTAGCAGAATTTTCAATTATTGTAATGCCTTCTGCTTTTACAGCTGCCAGCATTATATTAATTGTTGCACCCACACTAACTACATCCAGGTAAATTCTTGTACCAACCAATTTATTTGCCTTAATCTTTACAATACCATGTTCCAATTCAACATTTGCACCTAATGCCTCGAATCCCTTAATATGCTGGTCAATAGGCCTTACTCCAAAATTACATCCTCCAGGAAAAGCAACTTCCGCTCTTTTAAATTTTCCTAACAGTGCACCCATTAAATAATATGATGCTCTTAAATGGTTAACTAAATCATATGACGCTTCAAAAGAAGTTAACTCCTGAGAATTTATAATTAATGTATCTTTATCTTCATAATGAATTTTTGCACCAAGTTGTTCCATAATATCTATCAGAATAGAAATATCTTTAATTTCAGGAACATTTTCAACTCTGCATGATCCATCCAACAACAGCGCTGCCGGTAATATTGCTACAGAAGAGTTCTTTGCACCACTAATTGTCACCTCACCCCGTAAGCTTCTTTGTCCTCTAATAATTAATTTTTCCAAAATTAATCCACCAGCCTTTTTTCTTTTGCATGGGTATATATACCATCCTAATAAAAAGTTTGTTTTTAGCAAACTTATTTCTTCCAATACAGCATTTTATAATAAAACCATAAAAATGCACTCACTAAATTATTATACCACTTTCTCGTAAAAACAGAAATATATAAAACAAAATTTTTTCATTATAAAAAAATCTATTAAAAATACATTATTTAAAAAATATTATTCTATAAGCTGTCCAGTATATGCGTCTATATATTTTGGACTATCATCCTTAATTACAATCCTCCAAACAGGACTATCTCTCATCTCTCCCAAGTTTAGAGGTTTAAACCCAAAATCAATGGACCTTATGATTGTACCTTTACTAAATGTATTTATAAGTAGCACTTGATAGGCTGGTAATATTTCCTCCTTTGTTTCAGATAAATACTTTCTAACTTTTTTTAAAGAACCATTTATTTCAAGTATCCCATTTTCCGAAATAATAAACTCAATTACATTATTAAATAACATATCCTCTTTATATGTCTGGATAAAAACTTTTTTTTCACTATTTGAGCTGTAGCTATCTAATTCAAAATCTAAATCCTTCAATCCAAGCTTGCTAATTAGATTTAGCAAATATTTTTCTGTTGCTTTTGAATTCATAATATCTATTTTTTCATTAGGGTCTGTATTTTTATATTCAAATATATCATACCCATTAAATCTTTTAAAAATTAATGTTTTTGTTCCTTCACTAAATATCTCATTCTCTACTGGACTTATCTTCTGGTTATTGTCAGCCTTTAAAAGTTCTTTATATACTAGCTTTTTGTCTATACACTCATCGTAATACATTAGTCTTCCAGTTTTTTTATTGTAAATGGGTATTTTTTTATCTTTTCTTTCAAAAGTTACACCTCTATTCTCAAGAATACTGACTGTATCCCTTATTGTTTGATTTGAAATTCCTCTTTCAAAAAGATTGCTTACTATATTAAATAATAAAAAAGCATTCAATAAAAGAAATAATGTTATAAAGAGATTTTTTACTTTTGACCAATCCATTACTAATCTCCTTTTTCCTTCATAGGTAATGTATAATATCTTTTTGGAGTTTTTAGAATCCACTTAGGAGAGTTACTTTCATAACTTAGTCCATTTGATGAAACAACATATCCTATGCGGATATTTTCAATATAAAAATTTAAATTTTCAGCTTTATATGTTTGATTAAAATAATTTAAAAAATTAGTAAATTCAATATCATATTTTTTATATTCTTTATCAAGCTCCACATTCCTAATTACCCAGGTACAACTAAGCACTCTATTACTGTTAGCTTCGATCACAATAGCATTTGAAATATTATTATTTGACTTATTAAAAAGACTCATTTTAATAGGATACCCATTAATACTATAATCAAATGTAAAAACATACCTATCCTTTTTCTGGGAGTTAATTTGTGCAAGGTCAATATCTACTCCTGATATCAAATCATTTCTCTTTTTAATAAAATCTAATACTTTTATAAATGAATCTTTTAATTTTCCCTTATCAATTTCCTGTACTTTGGGTAAATATTTATATTCCAGTACTCCATTGTTATATATTCTATAAATATTCTCAACATCTTTAAACACTATTGTCTTATCCAAATCTTGAGCCGGAATATAGCTAAGTTGTTCGTTTTTCAATATCTCATATGAAAGGCTATCTATGTCTTTTTCTTTTAAATTTTCTATTTTATCAATTCTAATTTTTTCAGGAATAAAACAATAAATGTCTTTTATGCTTTCACTCTTAAGCCCTCCTGTAATAAGGATATCCTGCTTTATGGGAAATGAGGATGGGAACTTATCCTTAACAACACTATATCTTATAAGCGTGTTATTACGATTTAGACGCTCAATTATCTTACTATAATATTCTTTACTCTTCTTTTGGTCAATTTTTATAAGATACTTATAAATTTTGCTTCCATCATCTAAATAAACTGTAATAATGCTACTATTTATATCCTCCCACGGAAAAATTGCAATCTTTTGAATTCCTTTGATTTCTGAATTAGTTTCTATACCATAAAACCACTCAACTACTTTAGTTGTAAACAGGGTGTTAAATTCAAAACTAATTCCCTTTTTATCAATCAAATTCACCCACTCATCATTTGTTTGAAGAATTTTGTCGGGTTTTCTATCTAAAATCGTTTTAATATAATTATTTTTAACTTCATTCCATAATTCACCATAAGTTAAATTACCTTTAAGAATAGCCCATTTAGTCTGTTCTTTTCCTTCAGAAACTATAATCCTTGTTGGATTAAAATATAATTCCATAGACTCTTTAGGCTTTGCCTGATAGGTATTTTCATTAATTGTATCGAAAAATCTCGTTAAAATACTAATAGGAAACCTAGGACTTTGAAGACTCCATAGGATTCCTATTTGAATAGTACTTGCTAATATTAGAATTAACAATATCAAGGATTTGAGTATCTCTTTATTTAACTTTTTCATTCCCAAAACCAATTTCCTCAGATTTATTAAGCATTTTATTCAAAATATCTTGAATACTAAAAATGCTATTCTTTAATTTCTCTTCAACTTCTTTTCCAATTACTGTAATAGGAAAGGAAGTTATTTGCAGATTTGTATCTAGTATTTTTTCTGCTTCGAATCTTTTAAATGCCGCAATTTTTAAGTTATTAACATTATTTGTGCCTATGTACGGAAGTTCAATCTTTTTAGAAAAAATTTCTGAATCAATATCCCATCCAGATTCTCCATCGAATCTAACATACTCTCCATTTTTATTAATAAAAAGCTCAACATGAAGTCCTTCAGCTTTTGCATAACCTACTATATCATAAACATTAACAACATCAGGGTCATCAATACTTGGTGAAACTGTAATATCTACCAAAAACATATCTGATGACTCTTGATTAATGTCATAATCAATCGGGTTAGCAAAAGTAATACCACTGAAAAGTACAACCATTAGCAGAATTACTACTAAAAATATCATCTTTTTAT
>CAYYEC010000118.1:0-9581 GCA_964470745.1 uncultured Eubacteriales bacterium
GCATCCGAGCTGCAGCGTAGTCTCGTGGGCTCGGTTATGTGTATAAGAGACAGGTTTCATTTCTGCACACTAATCTCAGCTTCTTTCATACTTTTTATTTTCCATCCTATTATCTTATTCTCTGTCCACACTTTGGACAATATGTACTACTAACATTTTCACGACTTTTCTTTATTGACAAGTTTTAATTGATATTATAGTATAAAAAATTATATAAAGATATTAAAAGTGGCATAATTCAAGTAAATTATACAATTAATTATATGAAATAATGGAATATGTAGACAATTTGTAGATAATATGATAATATTGTTTTTGATAAGAGAAAAATATCAATGGAAATGTTGAAATATAGCAGTTTCACTGTTTTAAAAAGAATGTTATCAGTTGATGTTGAATTTTGAAACGAATGGGATGATAAAATAATGGAAGCATTTATTAATATTTTGGTTAACCTTTTTATATGCTCAATTCCTGAAGAGTCCTTTTTAGAGTTAATGATACTAATTATTCTTAAAAGGTATGATATTATTACTATTCAAAAGAAAAATATAATAAAAATATCTTTTCCTATTTTATTTACAGCATTAGTGTCAAACATACTAAGGGTTTTTTACATAGATTTGAATATAGTTTTTCTCTTTTCAATTTTAAGTATATTTATAACAAATTTAATAATTTTGAGATTTAAAGATATAAAGAGTTTTTTAATTATACTATTTTCAACCCTATCAAGTTTCGTTATTCTTCAGGTGATTGAATTTTTATATATTCCGGCAATATTGTATGCAACTAATAAATCAATTGAATATTTTAATAGCCATGTTTTTTTAAATTTTCTTCTTGCTTTACCAGAAAGGATATTTGAAAGCTATATAGTAGTTTTTGCGATATTAAAAAAATATAATTTTCAAAAAATTAATTTATTAAAAATAATTAAGGAAAGTAAACTATTAATTATTTTATCAATTATAGTATTTGCTTTTAATGCGTTTTTAATATTACTATATGGCAAATATATTATTTTTGAAAAAATTCTACTAAATATTTATACGTTGGCTCAAATAGGTATAATTGTAAGTCTAACAATTATACCTATAACAAATATCATACTGTTTTTTGCTGTAATTTATACGAAGGAATCTAGAGATTTGTATAGAAAGTCATTAATGAGAGATGAACTAAACGCACTTACTTTAAAACTGAAAAATTGTGATAATAATGCTGATCGGGAAAAAATAAATAGGATAATAGATGATATAAAAAAAGTGGTATAACCAAAGGAGAGCAAGAATATGCTAAGAAAAACTTTATATTCCTTGAGCTATTTATGTTGCGTTGCTTTAATTGCACCAACTGTAATTGCGGTAACTCAGCAGTCAATGTCAACTGCATCTGTATGGTTGATACATCAGCCTAAAGAGCCGAAAAGATGCAAAAAAAAATAAAATAGAGGCTCAAGTCTCTATTTTATTTTTATTGAAATTTCAGCTTTATTAAGTAATTCTTTTGGAATACCTGCCTTATAGGCATTATAAATAAATTCAATGTAAGGGAAATTTTCTGGATCAAAAATCCAGTTCTTTATTTCCTCGTTCATTAATTTATTTCTTGATCTATCCATATTAACAAAAATCTCATTATTTACATGATTTTCATAGAAATAATCTAGGTCAATTCCTTCAATTTCTGCAATTTCTTCAATTATTGTTTGCTTTGGGTCAGCATAATTTTTTTCATATGCCTCAAGTATTTTTGCAGTTATGCATATGTTACTTCCTTTGTTCATTAAATAATCGGCATATTCTTGATATGTTTTTTCTCCTCGTAGTAATGCAAGTTTTGAATTTAAAAAATTATTTTCTAAATATCCTGCCGCTTTCATTAATTCATAGTGAGAAACAATGCTATTTGAATTGTCTGCAATTTTCTTTAAATAATCAGGTTTCGGTGGATTTCTAAATTTACCTTTAAGTACACGTGAAAGATGACCAGAATCAATATTACAATCTCTGGCAAATTCGCTCGAATTTCTATTCCCATGTGCTTTCTTTATTAATTCAATTAACTCTTCATAATTAGAAATCATTTTATTTATTTATCCACCTCTAATTTTTATATTTACTATTGTATATTGAATTTTGCGTACATGCAAGATTTTTTTATATTATTGCATAATTATATTGCGCATACGCAGAAAATATGATAATATAAATTTGCGTACACGCAATATAATGATTGTTTTATGGAGGTGAGAACATGATTTTAAATAAAGTTGAATTTGAAAAGTTACTTAATGAAAAATTTGAAAAAAACTATACTAGATGTTCGGAAGCCTTGAATATAAACGTAAGTACTATTTCACGAATTATGAGTAATGAAAATAAACCTGGAACAAAATTTTTTACTAATTTGGTTAATTACTGTAACAAAAATAATTTAAATTACAATAATTTTATTTTGTTTAGATAATTGCGTGTACGCAATTGAATTGATTGTAAATTGGAGGTAGTAGACTTGGAGGCATCTTATTTAACATTAAATGAAGCTGCAAAGCTTGAAGGAATAGACTACTTTACATTATACAGAAAAGTTGAAAGAAATAATTCAGGATTTGAAATCACTACTGTTGAGCCTGAAAATGGTGGAAAAAGTCGTGTGTTAATTTCCATTAACAGTCTTTCTAAAAAGGCTAAAAAAACATATATGGAACTGCAAAAGATAGATGTAACTCCGTTGGTCACTGAGAGTGTTGATGGGAATGCTGCGCCCTGGTATGTTGATGTTGATGTTAAATGGTACATTGAAAAGTATAAAAAGCATTATGACAAGGCGTTAAGCCTTATAGATTATGTTGAAGAATATTTAAATTATTCTGGCAAGAATAAGACTCCATATTGTAAAAGTGTAGCTGCAAGAGCAGGAATGAAACAGAGAACTTTTTACGATAAAACGAAAGCATATAGTGAAGCTTCAGGATGGGCGATCAGGATGCAGGAGCAGGATGGAATGAATTATGATTTTTATAAGGTTCTTGCCCTCTGCCCTACTCCAAAGGCAAACTATAAGTTTACAAGCATCTCTCCTGAATGTAAAGTTGCTATTGAAAATGTCTGGTTTGATAAACTTTTCGCACAGAATTTGAATACTCGTGAAAAGCTATATAAAATTTTAAAAAACAAGGGTTTTGAAAAAGGATTTGATGTTCCAAGCTATGCCACTGTTTGTAGATATGTAGAATTCCTTATGGATGTGCAGGGACTTTCAAGTGCACATTATCTGCAAAGTAAAGGTTCTAGAGAATGGAAAAACAGGCTTATGTATAAATGCAGACGTGATGCAAGCACTCTGGAGGTTATGGAGCTAATTGTAGGAGACGTACATAAATTTGACTGCTGGGTAAGTATCAAGCATGATAATGGGAAAATTACTGCTGCGAGACCTTGCCTTGTTGGTTGGCTCGACATGCGCAGTAGATGCCTTGTAGGTTATGTAATTACATTTATACCTGATGCTCAGATAATTAAAGAATCCCTTCTAAATGTTATATATCCTAAGAAAAATAGTCCATTTGAGGGTGTACCTCAAGGGATACTGATTGACAATGGTAAGGAATATACTGCTGAAAGCATTACAGGTCAAAACAGAAAAATAAGGTTCACAATTGATTCTGAAACAAATGGATTTTTGAAGAGTATAGGCATAGAAGATTATTCACGCAGCCTTCCATATCAACCATGGAGTAAGCCGATTGAAAGATTTTTTAAAACAATGATTGATGATTTTACAAAGACAATGTTTTCATACACAGGAACACTTACAACCTCACGTACTGAAAATAAGATAAAAAAAGACATACCTAAAATGCTTGAAAAAGGTCAGCTGATGACAATTGAAGAGTTTTCACAGAAATTTGATACATGGCTAAACAATGAATACCATGTTTCCGAACATTCAAGCCTTGAGGAAGAAAATAAGGAATTGAATTTGAAAACTCCTCTTGATGTATATACAAATGCTGAAAGATATTATAAGCCTGCTCCGCCACTGGATTTTGCACAAATGCTGATGATGAAGGCAGACGACTGTCGTGTATATTCAACCGGAATCGAGAGATTTGGATTTACATACTGGAACGATGCATTATTCCCATATGTTAATAAACATGTTGATATTAAATTTGATCCAAATGATGTCCGGTCAATTCTTGTATATAACAAGGAAGATGGCAGGAAGATATGCGAAGCAGATTGTCCGGAACTTATGCAGTTCGGTAGGCGTGTATCACAGGAAAGACTGGAACGTCTTATGCGTACACAGAAACGCCAGTTAAGAGAAGCCCGTGAGGTTATAGAACGTGCTACAACACCATTTGAACAGCGTTTTGAAGAGGTTGAGGAAAACAAGAACAAAATGACTATTGGACCTGAACTGGAAGGTAGATCAAAAGCAGTTGCACTTCCAGAGGACAGGCAGTATAAAGAGGAAGTTGCAGAAAAGAAGAAAACTAATAGTCGGAAAAAGAAATCAGGCTATAAGGATAAATTTTTAAACAGCCAAGCTGATAAGGCACTGGCAGCAATTAATAAAATAAGTTAGGAGTGTGATGTTATGACAATGGCTGTATCAACTGAATTAGATGGTATAAATATGGAGTTTGATTTGGATTTAAAGGAAATGATTCTGCGTTACATGAAAAAACACAATTTAAGCAAAACTGCATTTGCAAAAAGAATCGGATATGACAGAAGTGTAATAAGCAGTTACATAAGTGGCACCTATGCAGCAAAAAATCTGAAACCCCTAGAAGAAAGAATTATAAGATTCCTTGAATCTTCTGGCGCATTAACGGAAGGACAAGCAATAGATGCGACAAATACAGTGACATCAACAATAGAACTATCTCCTACAGAGGATGCAAAACAGATTCTCGCAGTATGCCAGAGCTGTCAAGAGGAGCAGGAAATCGGGATTATTATTGGACGTACAGGTTATGGAAAATCATATACTCTTGGTCAGTATGCAAAATTAAACAGAGTGGCTTTAATCGAGTGTGATGATAGCATGGCTACTGGGGATTTGGTAAAAGCAATTGAGAGAATATTGGGCTTCAGAGGTAAAGGTTCTATTTGGAATAGAACCTGCAAGATAAAAGAGTTTTTTATAGATAACCCTGGCTATCTTCTGATAATTGACGAAGCAGACAAGCTGATCACAAAGGAAACACAAAAAAAACTGGAGATTATAAGAGCAATATATGATCAAAGCAGTGTTGGAATTGTAATAGCCGGAGAAGAAAAACTAGAATATTTGATTGCAAGTTTTTTGCAGAGATTTGCTAACAGAATTGGTTACAGTATAAAGCTTCAGGGACTGAAAAAAGAAGATGTATATGAATACCTGAAGGAATATAATTTTACCCCTGAAGCTCTGGAAATTATGGTTAATAGAGCAACAAACAAAAGGACAGGTTGTTTCAGGCTTATAAACAGGACATTACGGAGAATATTAAAGATTGCAGATAGTAATGAGTTAATAACAAAGGAAATTGTTGAGGAAGCATCTGAAATGATGCTCTTATAGAAAGGAGATTATTTATGTTGAGTGAGTTCAAAAAGACGATTGAAAATGCTTTAGGTGAAAATGTATCACATAATGAACTAAAAGAAGCTATTGAAGAAACTAAAAACGATTGTTTTGCAAATGTGATTTTATATGGTGGAACTGTAACAAGTACTTACTTCGCTTGCAAGGTTGTTGAGTATATTATTTGCAACAAAAGAGTTCCCCCAAATATTGCTGTATAAATTATATCTTGGGCTAAGTGGTTGCCGAGAATCCCGGCAGGGGCATTATTTATGCCCCACAGTTCAACCAAGATAAATGGAGGTGAAAGGAATATGAATATTAGTACTAAAGGATTTTATAAGGATATTTCTAGGAGTTGTATATGTGGGAAAGATAGTTGTCAAGGGGGATGTCATTTTCAGCAAGCATCTCAACAAACTCATTCCACATTTTCGAAAGAAAGTTTTGAGAGATCTTTACTGGAAGTTCATCGTAATCATTCAAAAGCTCTACAGAATTCTGCGCACCATGTGATTCAAGGTATTTAATTTGAATAAATACACGTTCCACAATAAAGTAGCGGACTGCAAGGGATTGATTTTCGATAGTTGATTTTATTTGTTGAAGATCCATATCAGCAAATGATTTTATAACAGTTTCAACTTCATCAAGAAATTTTTCCCTTTCGGACGTAAGAGTTCGTGTGTGTGAATGTGGTGATGAATACTCCGAAACACCGCTCCAGATAGATTGCGGAATGCACTCAGTGAAAAAGCAGTTTAAATTTGTATAAATATAGTCCCTTATTTGTTCTTGTTTGGCATTCATGCAGTTTCCTCCTTTGTTTTATAGATTAATTTTATATTAACAGGGAGGAATTAACAAGAAAAAGGTTGGTGAATTATGAAAAATACTAGCAAAAAGAAAGTAAGTTTGGCAGTTCTTTTGGTATCCAGTGGAGCTGTGAGAGGAGGAAAAAGAAAGTGAGTAAAAAGACCGGAAGAAGAAAAGCAAAGAAATCTATAAAAAGTACTGGCGAAAGATGCAGAAAAGAAGTCTGCGAGATGGCAAAAAGACTTATGGGTAATAAAACAAGATATATATCAGGAGTTAAGGGCTAGGGGCGAATTATTCGCCTCTTTCACACAGGAGGAGATGTGATGTCGAAGGAAAGTACAAAAGCACAGCGAAAAGAAATACATGCTGCTGCATATAGACTTGGAATTGATAAGGATACTGTTAAGGGCATTATATTTAATGTCTCAGGACAGGAAAGTACGAAAAAATTAAGTTTTATAGATGCATCCAAGGTACTGGATATAATAAAAGGGAAAAACAGGTCCACAGGTATGGCCACTCCCCAGCAGATCTGGAAGATAGGACAGCTTGAAAAGAATCTTGGATGGAGGGACAACCCAAACAGGCTCAAAGCTTTCCTAAAAAAATATGGTGGAGTTGAAAGTGCTAATTGGCTTACATTTATAGGGGCATCAAATGCAATAGAGTCTTTGAAGAAACTTTTAAAGAAAGAAAGCAAGGAATAGAACTTGACAATAAAAAATCTTGAAAAAGAGCAAAGTGAGATATTAAGGAAGATGGAAAAATCCAGTGGTGCAAAATGGATTGAACTAAATGACAGGCTAAAAGAAATAGAAAGACAAATGGACATTTTGGCTATTACTGGGGATAAAAATTTAGGAGGTCTATATGGGTACAAATTTTAATGAGTTAGCTGATAAGATGTATTTTAAGTTAAGGCAATTGGAAGCAACAGAAAAGGAATGCAAGCATATAATGCATCTATTTGGACAAAAGGTATGCGATTGTGATTTGCGAGGTGAAGCTGTTGATGAAACAACCGGGGATGAATTTATAAATGCTTATCTTAATGGTGAAGAATGGGTTACTACAATTTCATTTGAAAATTATGCAAATAAACTGGTAGCAGATACATTTGAGTTTTTTAAGAGCAAGGGACTTGATAAATGGGATGTATTTGAACAAATATTTTTGACTCTGGTACTTACAGGTGATAATTGATGAAATATGGCATTTATGATAGCAATATAGTAATAATCCAGGACAATAATACGTACATAAACGAATTTGGAGAAGTCTGCTTTGCTGTTGGTGGGATATATGAAATTCCTGAAAATTTAGCTAAAGAAGCTGAGGAAGTAATAAATGAATTCAGGAGCATAAAAGACAGGATGCATAAGCTTCAAACTGAATATGAAAAGAAAAGGGACATACAGCATGAAATTTATATGCAAATAAGGGCTAAGGAGATGAGGATCGTAAACATGATAAGAAAACGAAATATTGGTTTGGAGGTATGAACATGGCAACAAATACTATAGTTGAAGAGCCGAAAAAGCTAACACACAATGAAATGTTAAAACAAGGCTATATAACTTCTGAGGAATTAGCATTTGAATGGAATACTGACAAATATGAATTGTGTAATTTTAGAAATAAAGGAATGCCTTTTGAAAAAGTTAATAATTCGTATTATTACAAACTTGAAGACTGCCAGAGATGGTGGCGTGGTGAGGTGTAATATACAATTTTAGCGATTGACAGAAATTAAAAAATGATATATAAAGGAGGTGGAGATATGATTGACAAGTTAACACTGGAACTAATAAATGTGGAGGAGCTGCCTGATCCATATAAAGAGATGGCAGAGCTTATTGGTGTTGAAAATACTATAAAGCTTGCAGAGAGATTCGGTGGAATTACTGCTTACCTTCCTAAAGTGGACAGTATAGTGAGGAAGGCTCGGGACGAAAAAATCAAAGAGGAATTTAACGGATACAACTACGATTCCCTTGCAAGAAAGTATAATATATCTTCCCAATGGGTTAGGATAATTGTTGAGGAAGTAAAACAACAAGCAAGAGCAAAGCCATTGGATGGGCAAGTCTCACTTCTTAGTCTTTAAATTAATTGAATAAAGCAGTTTAAAGGAATGTTTATGGATATTGTTATAAAATCCTAATGTAAAGAAACGATTACATTAGGATTTTTTATTTTGCCCGGATTGGGGGTGTTTTGATGCAGGTTGCTATTAATATTACTGCGATATTGCAGTTTGTCACGGTTGCAATGATGGGAGTTATAACTTTTTTCGCAAAAAGAGAATTAAAAAGACTTGACAATGAAGATGAAAAAAATGAAAAAAATATAAAAGAAGCAAAAAAAGAGATGGAAGAAAAGTATAACAAGCTGAAGGACGAAATTGAGGATTTCAAGTCAGACATCCCTTATCTGTTTACTCTCAAAGAAGATTTCAATAGGGCGATTGAAGTTGTTAGAGATTCAATTGATGATATAGGAAAGAAAGTTGACAAGCTACTTGAAAGGAGGAATTAAGGTGGAAGAATTTGAAAAGCAAGTGTCACAAAACAAATCTGTAAGAGGATACATAATAAGGTCTCTTGTAAGGGGCTATAATGATACTCTTTTTTGCAAACAAATATCAAACAGCCTTATGGGCAGCAATATGATAATCAATCCGGACATAGGTGAGTATTTGAAATATTTACATGACAAAGGCTATATCGAGTTTACAGACAAAAAAATAAAATCTATAAATGCCTATAAAAACGATGCTGCTGTAACCCTTACTGCCAAAGGTGTTGACCTGGCAGAAGGAACTATTGATGACCCTGGGGTTGATGTCTGATGGGTGGTAAAAAGCAAAGGGTTGCAAGAAGGATTGATGAGTTCCCAGAAGAAATCAGACAGCTTATAAACCAAAGGTTGCAAGATACGAAAATAACATATCTTGAGATTGCACAGGAAGTGACAGATTTAGGTTATGAGATAAGCAAAAGTGCAATAGGGAGATACGCAATAAGTATAAATGAAGCAGCAAGAAGATTTAAAGAAGCACGTGAGAAAACAAAGGCACTTATACAGTCTGCCAGGGAAAACAGTGATATAGACAGCAGCGAAATAGCAAGCACGATACTGATGGATGGACTTACAGAAAGGATAATGACCGCAGA
>CAYYEC010000119.1:0-9472 GCA_964470745.1 uncultured Eubacteriales bacterium
GTTCTTGACTTGCGTAAGCTTACGCAAGTCAAGAACCGTCCCCACTTGCCGAACCGTCCCCACTTGCCTAAGTTTTCACAATACAATTGTCTGCGTACATATCCCTCACTATCTTTTCTTTATCAATATTATCTATGATACTTTCATAATATTTAAATAGCTTGTATATTGATACATCTATAGGTGTAAACTCTAATCCCTGTATTTGTTTTAATAATCTGGAATTGTCTGCACTATATTCAATGTTTAAGCCTTTATTTACGATTTTAATCTCTGATTTGTAGTTACTGACTTTGTTGATTTTAGTTGATAAAGTATATA
This sequence comes from uncultured Eubacteriales bacterium, assembly GCA_964470745.1. Taxonomy (GTDB): domain Bacteria; phylum Bacillota; class Clostridia; order DSM-8532; family CAYYEC01; genus CAYYEC01. Next base: position 322 of record CAYYEC010000119.1, read on the forward strand.
AATCTATAATACTTCCCGAAGATAAATTGTAAAATTTATAATCTCCTTGATTCTCAATAAACCACTCAATTATTTTTACACAATCATCAACATATAGATAATCAAAAAATACATTCTGTCTGATTTCAATTGGCAATCCAATTAGATTTTTAACAATAGTATTTGAAATAAATCTAAATTCATAATCCTCATACTTTCCAAAAACACCAAACATCCGTAAATTAACCATATTAGCACTTTGCTCAATATATTTTGACATAATATATTTTGAATACCCATAATTATCCATAGGTACAAATTTATCAAAATCCTCTTCCTTAACTTTAGGTGATATTTTTCTTTTATCATATTCCCCACCTGAACCTAAGAGAATTAACTTATCAAAATATTTTCTGCATCTTACTATGTTAAAAAACATTCTTAGATTTTTATCTAAAACATCTTCTACAACTGCTTTCCGTGAGCCTCCTACATTTGCTCCATGTACAACTATATTAATTTTATTTTTTATCAGATATTTTTCAACTTTTCTTTCATCCAGCAAATCCAGCTCTACATGAAATGGAGCAAAAATTTTGAATTTATCTTTTTTGTTGTTTAAATATTCTACAAGGTTTTTGCCAATAAATCCCCTAGCCCCGGTAATTAGCACATTTCTCATACTCTACCCTCTGATTGAGACTTTATCACCATATTATTTTCAAATTCATCTCTTGGTAGAAAAGGATACATATCCTCATATGCTCTAGCTACCAAAGTACCATCAGCTCTCTTTTCCGATGATGTCCTTGGAATAATAAGCTGCCATTCGGGTGTCATTACGTCACAGATTACTGGGCCATCATATTCTAAAACTTCATCAATTTTTGCTTCGATATCCTCTACTGAATTTATTCTTATCCCTTTTATTCCGTAAGCCTCAGCAATCTTTAATGAGTCTGGACACCAAACCCCCGTTTGGGTACCTTCTCCCATAAGTCTACCTTCCATGAAGTTATTTTGTGTATGTCTGATTAATAAATATCCGTTATTATTAAAAATAAATACCTTTATTGGCAGGTTATTGTGCTTTATAGTTGCAAATTCCTGAATATTCATTTGAAGACTTCCGTCACCTGTAATTACTATGGTTCTTCTCCCGTCATTGGCAAGACATGCACCAATACCTGCAACCCAGTATCCCATTGAAGAAAGTCCACCTGTAGTTAAAAATCTTTGACCCTTTTTAATTTTCCATGATTGGCATACCACATGAAAACAAGAACCTGTATCTACTAATACCATGTCATCTTTTAAAGCCGCATCCGATAATTTATTTGTAAAATAGTAGGAATTAACAGGCCTTTCATCTTTATATGAATTTAAGACGACTGGATATTTTATTTTCCACTCATTGCATCTTTTGAGCCATTCATCATAACAGGGCAAATCAGCTTGTTTTTTATCTATTTGATCTAATATTTCTAAGAAAAATTGTTTTGCATCATCATTTATTTTTACAGTTATATCTACTTTAGGTTTTTCCAGTTCTTCCGGGTCAATATCAACAACAACTTTTTTAGCATTTCTTCCAAAGTTTATTGGATCATGCCCTACTAATGCAGACGCAAGCCTGCAGCCAACAGAGATTATTAAATCAGAATTTTGTATTGCAAAATTTGCAGCTCTGTCACCATAGTTTCCAGGATGACCTATGTAAAAATTGCTGTCATTATGAATCAAGTCAATACCTAATCTTGAAGTCAATACCGGTATATTTGTTTTCTCAATAAAAACATTAAACTCATCAATTGCCTTTGAAATTCTAATTCCCTGCCCTACAAGCAGAATTGGTCTTCTTGAATTCGTTAATAGTTCTAAAGTTTTTGATACTTGAGATCTCAATAGCTTATTATTAGCTGTTTTTACCGGATTTTTAAATTTTTCCAATAATTTAAATGGAACATCCATTTTTTGCACATCTAAAGGCACATCTATCCATACAGGACCGGGTCTCCCACTTGTTGCAAGTATATATGCCTTCTCCATGTAATGTAAAATTTTTCCAGGGTCATCAACAGTAATAAAGTATTTGGTTGCACTTTCAACAAATGGTTTGATATTAATTCCCTGAATTCCATATTGCCTTATTCTAGTTTTTTGTTGATATTGGACACATTCCAATGAAGATTGGCCTGATATTATCATCATTGGTGCTGAATCAGTCCACCCTCCAATAAGTCCATTCATTACATTTATACTTCCAGGACCTGCTGTTACAAGGGCTACCCCCAGCTTTCCCGTTATCCTGGCATATGCTTCTGCTGCCATTCCTGCTGACTGTTCATGATGGGTACAAATAGGTCTTATCTTTTTATTTTGATAAACAGCATCTACCAGGAACATTGCCTGTCCACCAGATACCATGAATAAGCTATCTATGCCCTTATCTGTTAAAAATTTAAATATGAAATCAGCAACTCTCATAAATTCAACTCCTTCTATTAGTGGTTTTTAAAGCTTTTTTTCATAGTTTATTAACTGGTTCAGGCTTGTGTGGCGTTCCGATATATACGCCACTTTATTCAAAACTTTTCAAATCCACTTCCTCTATTTGTGGTCTGCTTACCCTGAACAATAAGCTTTACAGACCACTACCCTATAATAACGATTCAATCTGATAACTAACTTTATTTAAATCCTTTTTTTGAGCTAAATACATTGCTATATCTATAACAAAGTCCTCCTGTCCTGCTACTATTTTTTTATTGCCCAATTCAACAAATATATCCCTTGGATCAACATCAAATCTTTTGGCAGCATTTATAACATGACTGGTAAAGCCTGAAAAAACTCCTGACATACCGCTAATCAAGCTAATAGATGTTATCTCCTGGGGCTTTTGCATCATCTTTGAAATAATGTCTTCGCTTACATCCATTAATTTATAAAGATTCAAATCTGTTTTGACTTCTAATTTCTGCAAAAGACCAGCTAATACTTCCAGTTGGCAATTTCCTGCACCGGCACCAAAGCCACGCAAAGTGCCGTCAATAATATTAGCACCTGCATTAATTGCAGTATATGAATTAGCTACTGCTAAACCTAAATTGTTGTGACCATGAAATCCAATGTCGATTTTTAGGTTATCTACCAGAAACTTAATTTTTTCATGTACCGTGTCTGAAACAGAGGCACCCGCTGAATCCATTAAAATCACTCCTAATGCCCCATATCTCTGCATTTTCATCGCTTCTTCCAGTAAGCGTTCTTTAGATGCCATGTGATACATCATAAGTACTCCATAAACATCTTTTCCCCTGCCTTTAACATATTCAATATGCTGTTTTGTTGTATCTGCTTCTGTACAATGAGTTCCTATACATACCAGATCTACTCCCAAATCAATTGCAGGTGCTAAATCATTTTTTATAGTGCCAAACCCTGGTATAAGGAATACTCCCAACTTTGTCTTCTTTAGCTCTTTACGCGCAGTCCACAGCATTTCAATATCAGATATGGCAGACAAACCAACTTGTAGAGAAGAAGCTCCTAAGCCATTACCATGTCCTACTATAATAGTGTGTAATCCAGCATCATCTGCCTGTTTACAATAGTTCCTTATATTTTCCGCACTAATCTGGTGCCTTACCGCATGTGAACCATCTCTTAATGTTGAATCAAAAAATTTTAACTTTGCCATAAAAACTAGTCCTCTCGTTTCAAAATTTTTGCATACTCTTCAGCAACATTGAGCGCAGCGCAAGTGATAATATCCAGATTTCCCGAATATTCCGGAAGAAAATCACCAAGCCCGGTTACTTCTACCATTATAGTTAACCTTCCATTTTCTGCTACAGGTCCCAGCACTACTCTATATCCGGGTACATATTTTTGTATCTTTTTAGCTATTATCTCTACCTCTGAGCTAAGTTCTTCTAACTTGAAATTATCTATTTTATTATTATCTATTTTTGCATATATTGTATTGTGCATTAGAATAGGCGGCTCAGCGGGATTTAATATAATAATGGCCTTTGCCTTAGGTACACCTGTAAATGAAATTATCGCGTCTTTTGTTGTTTGGGTAAATTCATCAATATTTGCTCTTGTTCCTGGCCCGGCTGATTTGGATGAAATACTGGCAACCACTTCAATATATTTAATTTCAGAAAGAACTTTTATGATGGTATGAGCAATGGGAACTGCCGCTTGCCCTCCACATGTTATTAAATTAATATTGTTTTCCTTTAGACATTCTCGCATATTAATTACTGGAATACACATTTTACCCACCTGTGATGGCGTCAGGTCAATAGCATATTTGCCTAATTTTCTTAAGATAGGCGCATTATATAAATGAACCTTGGCAGAAGTTGCATCAAATACAATTTCACAGCAGTCCGGGTCATCCTGTATGGCTTTTATGGAATTACATGAAGTCCTGATACCCATAGATTGAGCCATTTTAATCCCCTGTGATTCGGGATTTCTACCAGCAAAAATACCGCATTCTAATAATTTAGATCTTTGTACTTTAATCAATAGGTCACTACCTATATTTCCAGTTCCAATTATCCCCACTTTAACTTTCTCCAAATTAAGCCACCTCACACATTAAGGGTTGATTAAAATATAGTTGGAATTTCTTTTTAACGCTCCCTAAGACTTTTGGTTATATAAATCTATTTGTTTTTTACATAAATCATAGACATTATCTTTCAAATAATTTTTGTAACATTCAACTGTATATTCTATTGCTTCAGATATACTTAATTTTGGACTCCAGCCAAGATACGTCTTAGCTTTGGCACAATCAAGACTTAATAAATTGGCTTCATGACACACTTCTTTATCTAATACTTCTACCCACTTACCACTATTCCATTTATCAACTATATAATCAACTACCAGTCCAACCTTTACCATTGCATCCTGATTTGGTCCAAAATTCCATGCACTGCTATAATTAATTCCATCTTGATACATATTATTCGCAAGCTGCAAATATCCACTTAGAGGTTCTAAAACATGCTGCCATGGTCTTATTGCATAAGGATTCCTTATTTCTATTGTTTTATTATTAATTAAGGCTCTTATGCAATCTGGTACCAGACGGTTTTCACTCCAATCTCCCCCTCCTATTACGTTCCCTGCACGTACAGAAGAAATAGACTTTCCATGCTTTTTATAATCCTTTGGATTCATAAAAGAGCTTCTATATGATGCAATAAGAATCTCGGCACATCCCTTACTGGAGCTATATGGGTCATAACCGCCTAATGGATCAGTTTCTCTGTAGCCCCATATTTGCTCTTTATTCTCATAGCACTTGTCTGTTGTTATCATAACCCCAACTTTTGTAGACTTTGCATTTCTGATGCATTCCAATACATTTAAAGTACCCATAACATTAATTTCATAAGTATCTCTTGGGCTTTCATAAGACTTAATAACAAGTGGCTGGGCTGCTAGGTGAAAAACAATTTCAGGTTTATATTTTAGAAATACCTTTTGTAAGTTATCTATATCTCTGATATCGCCCCGCACATCTACTATTTTGTCTTTTAAACCTGCAGCTATAAAAATATCATCTTTGGTACGAGGATCAAGTGCATACCCAATCACATCAGCTTCAAGTTCTTTGAGCCATATAGACAACCATGAACCTTTAAACCCTGTATGTCCTGTAACCAATATTCTTTTACCTCTATAGAAATCACGAAGTAAATTATCTCTACCTACTCCCACAGCTTCCATGACTTATCACCTTTATTCCATATTTCATTAACTCTTTGAACATCTTTGAAAGTATCTATAGCTGCCCAAAATCCCTTGTGCTCATATACCGCCAGCTGTCCTTCTTTAGCTAAATTCATTAATGGTTCCTGCTCAAATGAGCAATCCATTCCATTAAAATATTTGAATACTTTTTTATTTAATACCATATAGCCACCATTTATCATATCTTTTAGCACAGGTTTTTCTTTAAATGATTTAACAATTTTATTTTCAGTTTCCATTACCCCAAAAGGTGAAGTCGGATATACCCCTGTTAGGGTAGCTATTTTCCCCATCTCTTTATGGTATTTTAGCAGTTCATTGATATTTACATTACTAAGTCCATCTCCATAGGTAAACATAAACTCATCATCAATATACTTTTCAACTTGCTTTAATCTTCCTCCCGTCATTGTTTCAAGGCCAGTATCAAGTATAGTAATATTCCAGTTTTCCTCTTCTTTAGTATGATATTCCATATTTTGACTACCATTTGTGTGCAGGGTAAAATCATTGTTTCTCCAATACATATCTATAAAATACTGCTTTATCATATCACCCTTATATCCAACACATAAAATAAAGTCATTAATACCATAATAGGAATAAATCTTCATTATATGCCATATAATAGGTCTTCCTCCTATATCAACAAGAGGTTTTGGACGATATTCTGTTTCTTCCCTCATACGGGTACCTTTACCACCACAGAGTATTACCGCTTTCATAAAAATCCCTCATCCCAAATCTCCATTTATTATATGTTTCGCACTTAATCCTTTACATTCTTAAAATATAATAAGTGCCAAATCATTTTCCTAAAGCTATATAACGCAAGAACAATGAATAAATTATGTAAAATATTTAGTGCGTTATATATATTTAGAATTCAATTTTGATTCAATCATTTCCATATTACTTTTCAGCCTCTTATCATGGGGAGCCATTTCTACAGCTGTTTTCACAAATTCATAAGCCTTCTTAAACATACCTAATACAAAACAGCTATTTGCACCCAAGTCATATATTGTAGCATCCCAACAAAAAGCTTCATTTAAATATGAAGCAGGTCTATTCCTTATTTTTAATGCTTCCTCAACCATATGGTATACTCTCGGCCAATCCTTTTCGTCATAGGCCAGCCTTGCCATTTCAACATAAGGTTCTCTTGTATGAGGTGCTTCTGCAATTGCTTTATATAACCAGCTTCTAGCTAAATCCATATCATTCTTAGCCTTATATGCACGTGCTATAAACCGCATTGAAGCACATCTTTCATCTTTCCATCCTGCATTTGGCATCGATAAATGATGTTTTAGAGTTTCAATACATTTATCCCACATTCCGTAATACATGTATTCCCTGCCAAGATAATGCATATTTCTATCATCATCAGGGAATTCCTTAGCTGATAGTTCTAATAAAGGAAGGTATTGCGATCTTGGTTTTCCCCTATCTGGATAATGATTCAATTGAATGGATTCTTCCCACAATGCAGAATAGGGTTCTTCTCCAACATATTCCAATATTTCATGTACCGGGCGAACCCACTTAAATCCATGCCTTTTGTGAATTTTTTCTTTCCAGAATTTTGGTCCGGTATTCCCTCCATGACTAAACAAATAATGTAATCTTGAAGTTTCAGGAGTCCAAACTTTTTCAATTTTTTCTCTCCATCCGGGTTCAAAAACTTCATCTAAATCAGTGCTGACACAAATATCAACATCCTCTGGAACAAAAGAAAGTGCCCTGTTTCTCGCAACATCAAATCGCCAAGGATCAACTTTTATTTCATGACATATGGCGCCTCTTGATTTTAGTTTTTTAACTGTAGAATCATTGGAACCGGTATCTGCAACAATAACCATATCAGCTTCCTTTACAGCATCCATCCACCTGTCAACAAATTTTTCTTCATTTTTACAAATAGCATAAACCGCAATTTTTAACTTGCTCATAATTTTGGCTCCTTTTTCTTCAATGACTCATAATATCTCCTGTTCTGCAGAACAGAAGGATTGTTTGGCTTATATTTTGCTGCTATCTCATTGTATTTTCTAGCTTCTTCAATATTTCCAAGTCTGGAACAGCATAAAGCGAGCTGAATGTTTGGTATAAATCCCCAATATTCAGACATTACAAAGCCCCAGCTTCCCTCCGGCTTTTCCAGGGTAGTAGCTAATTTATACCAGAAAGCTGCCCTTTTGAAATCACCTCTGTCCATAAAACAATACCCTATCTGACAGCATATTTCCGCCCTGGGTGCATCATACTCAAAGCTGCGTAGCAGATATTTTAGTCTATTTTCTTCATCTTTTAGATTCATATAGCAGATTGAAATCTCAAAGCAAGCCCTTATATTATCTTCAAACCATCCTTCTTTGCCATCTAAAAATATTTTGAAATTTTCTACAGCCTCTTTATATCTTCTGTTGTAAAAAAGCTCCTTTGCAAAATAAAGACGATTTCTAGGACTAAATTCCACTCCATTTTCAATCATTTTTTCAAATATCCTTAAATTTCTTCCGGATTGATTGTGGACTCTCTTATGAGTAATACAAATGTCTGAATTTATTACCTTACCTCTTGAATGTATATATTCATGTATTGGATCAATCCACTTTACATTCAGAGACCTTCTTGAAAGTCTCTCTCTAAAGAATGAAAGGCTGGGTTTACCTTCCTCATTAAAAGCATAATTGTATTTCATCATTACCATATCAACAGAAGGATCAAAAGTTCTTTTAAGTTTTTTAAACTTTTCTTTATCCTCAGGAAGTATGACGTCATCTGCATCCAGCCATAATATGTACTCCATTGTCGCTTTTTCAAAAGAATAATTTCTTGCGGCTGAAAAGTCCTCAATCCATTCAAAATCATATATTTTATCTGTAAATTTCTGTGCAATTTCTTTTGTTTTGTCAGTTGACCCGGTATCAACAATGATTATCTCATCTACAATGTCTTGAACTGATTCAAGGCATCTATCCAATGTGTCTTCTTCGTTCTTGACAATCATGCAAAGGCTTATTGTAATCATAAAACCGTCCTTTCTAAAATTGTGCTCTTAATATTTATATGCACTTTACATAAAAAAGGTTATAACTATTTAAATTATAAAGAAAGGTTGCCAATCTTCCATAAAGATAAACAACCTTTCTTATTTTAATTACCTATCCAAAGGCAATTATATTTAGTGCTCTTGTAAGAGCTACAGCACTTGCAATACCACCTGTAGTTGTAACTGTAATACGAATCTCGTAAGTGTGTGGAGCAGGTGTATCTCCTGGAGTATCAACCCATGTCAGGTTAGGTATTTCACCAAGCACTCGTGCTGCCAAAGGAACATTATCCTCTTCTTTTTCAACTGTTATTGAGGCAATTGAGGCTC
>CAYYEC010000120.1:0-9458 GCA_964470745.1 uncultured Eubacteriales bacterium
GAGTAATGATAAAAGATAATCATATACAGGCTGCAGGAGGAATAAAGAATGCGGTTGAAATGGCTAGAAATAATATTCCACATACAATAAAAATTGAAGTAGAGACTGAAAATTTACAGCAGGTTCAAGAAGCTTTAGATAGTGGCGCAGATATTATAATGCTGGATAATATGGATTATGAGACAATGAGGCAGGCAGTAAAATTAATTGATAAACGCGCTGTAGTAGAAGCGTCAGGTAATGTAAACTATGACACTATATATGATATTGCATGTACAGGAGTAGATATTATTTCAATTGGGAGTTTAACTCATTCTGTAAATGCTTTTGATATAAGTATGAAATTTGTATAGAATCAGGTTATAGGTGAGAGGCAATAACCTGACATTATGGTGTTAAGTTGTAATGACGACCTGTGGATAAAATAGAAATTTATCCACAGAATTGCGGGGCCTGTGGGAGACTACATAAATTCAAACTTGTAAACCATTGAAAAATAAGGCTTTGAGGTGTTATGTAATGTGAAAAGATATCCACAGGCATGTGGATATCTTGAGGGTTTTTGCACAAAAACTTTGGGATTTGCAGGTTAAAGGGGTATGGAAGTTGTGGATAAATAATTAATATGCGGTAGAAGTATTTATTATGATATATAGCTTCAAAAAAATGCATTATCTCCGTATAGTAGGATAAGGCAAATCAATAACCAGCATTTTTAGAACTCTATCAAATACCTTTTTATTATTTAAAATCTTTTGATGATTCGCACCCACTAAAATAGCACCTGATAAAAAGTTATCCACAGTTAGGGTACTTTCCCCAACATAAAAAACTTCAGTTGGAATATTCCATTCATCCAGACTTGCGCTTTCAGGAGTTACGACCTCGTCATATTGGTCTAATAAGCTGCCTATTTGTATTGATGGATTTAGGCCCTTATTAATTAAACTTGGAAATATACTGGAAAATAAATAGTTGTTAGGAATTAAATCTCTTATACCTGCATTGTTAAAATAATCCGCACCTATTGAGGCCCAAGGTGATCCATTGTGTGGAACAGCTATAAAAATAATCTTATGTACATTATCGTCAAAAATATAGTTATTACTGCTTGTATAGTATCTTGTGACTACTCCACCCATACTATGAGCGATTAAATCAAACTTATTAACAAGTGTGCCAGTTTTTAAATAATCTAATTTAAGATTATTTAAAAACTTTTCTAATGTAATGGATGATTGGAAAATACCACTTTCTGATTCATAATCAATTGTATCGCAGAGAAAACCTTTATCCAGCAGATATTCTTTAATATTATCAAAACAGGAAGAGGATGCTAAAAATCCGTGAATCAAAACAACAGGTGGTGCTATTAGTTTAAATTTCACATTAGAAGAAATATCAGTATTAAAAATATTTGCAGTAATACTTATAGTATTATCATTAAGTCCAGTACTGGAGTCTTCTGAAAGACTTGATAAATTATTTGGAGGTATATATGAAACAAGAGATTCTCCGGATTGATTCATCCTTACCTTATCTGGATAAACTTTTCCTGAACCCTTGGTAACATTTAACTTTACGCTTGCCATAGGTACTGGAATTCCATTGAGATCTCTTACAGATACTTTTAGAATAAGAGAATTTGATTTCTCAGCACTTACCATTTGTATACTTGGATTGTACGAAATTAGGTTTATTCGCAAATCTGATTTCGAATAAAATAGATACTTAACATAACTATTAACATATTTAAAAGAAAAACTATAAATTATAATTAAAGCAGAAAAAAAAATAATAATCCAAAAGCTAAATTTTTTATACATAAAACCAAATCCTGTCAACTCAATTATTGTACATTAATAATATTATTATATCATTGCAAAGATGAAATTAAAATGACAATTATTAGTACAAAAATAAAGAAAAAAATACATCGACTAATTTCTGATAAAGAGGAAATTATAATATTTGCGGACATGAAAACAAATAAATAAGGAGATGGAAAATTTGAAAGTAAGAGATATAATGACGCAAAGTGTTGCTTATGTAAGTCCTCAATCCAAAGTTATTGAAGCTGCTCAGTTAATGCAAAAACACAATGTAGGATCAATTCCGGTTTGTGACCAAAATGGAATTATTGGGATAGTTACAGATAGGGACATAGTGGTAAGAAATGTTGCGCATGGTACAAGTCCTGAGAGTACAATAGTTCAAGATGTAATGACTTCTCAGGTAACAACTGCGTCTCCAGATATGGATATAAATGATGCAGCAAATATTATGTCCTCAAGTCAGATTAGAAGAATACCTGTTGTGGAAAACAATATGCTAGTGGGAATGGTTTCATTAGGGGATATGGCCACAAATATAAGAGCTAATATGGAAGCATCAGAAGCACTTACAGAAATAAGCAGACCATCAAAACCAGAAAAGATGTAGGCGCCGAAGGCGCAGGCAATAGGTGAGGGGTAATAGGCAATGAGGAAACAGACAAAAATTTTTTGACCCATCGCCTATTGCCCATTGCCCCTTGCCTGATTATCAATAGAAAAACTTAACAAACTTAATAGAATACATATCGCAAAGAACCAAATCATCAGTTTCCGCTTCACGTATTATAATATAGCTTATTCCAACTTCCACAAGAGTTCCTTCTCTATCTACCAGCATGTTGGTTCCTATTAAAAATTCTACTTTTACCTTTCTGCCTATTTGAGTTTTTAAGTAGCCTTGAGTATATTGTATGCTTTCAACGGTTTGAGGTACAATGTCAAAGTCTGATTCAACAGGCAGGGGAGTGGAATAAGTTGGACCAGATGGAGTACCAGTAGGCAGTGCTGGCGTACCAGAAGTTGAAGTTTGAGTCTGTGGAAGAGTCATACCTCCACATGTACCACTGTATGGTCTGGTATTTGTATTTCTCATGTACATACTATTAAAGAATGGGTTTTGCCAGGTATTATAATTATAATTCATTTTATAAGCCTCCTTATATTAATTGTCAACTGCCTTTCTAAGTTTGAGCATAAAGTGGTGTAGGGTCATAAAAACAGTGCTCACCAATCTTAGTTACAATGATTCCTGAGCCGTTATATGGAAAGTTTGTTGGACATCCTGGTTTAAAGGGATTAAAATACCATAAACAATTTCCAAGACCAGTTAGTTTATTTCCGGATAACGCCCAGTCTGCAATATCGTAATGTATCTGATCAGGCGTCATTGACCAAATATTTTGAGGATTTGGCTCGCCATAAGCTGTTGACATAAGACATGTAAATTGATAAGGCTGTGTAATAACTTTTCTTAAGTCACCCTGGCATACCCTAACATACTCACCATATGCAACATGAACTCTATTCATAACAACTGTAGCTACAGCCTTCATCCCGGTTTCCCCTTCACCATCAGCCTCGCATTTAATTAATCGTGCAAACATTTCTCTAGTAGTCATAGCCATAAAAATCACCATAGTTTTAAGTTGATAGCTGAGAGTTACTGAATTCAAATTTTTGACACTAAACTTTCAACTCTCAACTATTTTTAATTCATTATATTAACATAATGTAAAAAGTGGAACTTATAAAAAATAAAAAAAAGAAGATAATACAAAGGTACGCTGAAATAAATAATCGTATTAGAGGTACAGAAAGTTCTATACCTTTAAGCAATTACAAGGAGGAATAGACAGTGAGTAGACGAAGAAGTATTATGTCAGAAGGTTTAAAAGCCGAAATAGCAAAAGAACTTGGAGTCTATGAAACGGTAGCAAACGAAGGTTGGGGATCTGTAGCAGCTAGAGACTGTGGTAACATGGTGACAAAAGCAATTGAAATGGCAAATAGAAACTACAATCAAAAATAGTATTTCCCATTAGCGTACTTTTAAGAAAGAGTGGACAAATGTGTCCACTCTTTTTTGGCATCTTGAAATAAAATAAAAGAAGCAAGAAGGATTTGGACTTGCTAACGATGAATTTTATTTGAAATCCTTTTAGGGGTATCGGGAATAATCACAGCTATTATTATAAAGAAATTATTACTAAAAATTCAGCTTATCTACGTCTAATCTAATAGAAAATCCTACAAAATGTAAATATAATATTGCAATATATAGTAGAAAGGAGTAGTATATAAATAGCTCCAAATAGTAGTATTACAGCATATATCGGGTTTGTTGCACTACTATTACAATTTCTTTACACTTAATTTCTATGTGTTGACTGTGAAAATCCCCGATGATATAATGTCAATGAATTCAAGATAAGATATTAATTCTTATTTTGATATAGCAATGAAAACAGAGTTGAGTTATTTTACGAAGGAAGCAGGCATAACTCAGCTTTGAATCAACAAAAGCCTACTTCCGTAATAAATTTTCAAGGAGGATTTGAGAATATGAGAAATCTCAAGAAGTATTTAGCAGTTATTATTACTGTAGCTATGATGTTTACATTAATGGTTCCTGCATTTGCAGTTGAAGGTTTCAGCTATGAAACTGAAGCACAAACATTGAATGACCTTGGATTATACAAGGGTATTTCAACTGAAACATTTGAGCCTGATTTAGGAACTGCCCTAAACAGAGAGACAGGTGTTACATTATTAGTAAGATTAATGGGCTTGGAAGCTGACGCATTAGCATTAACTGATGCTGAAGTTGAAGCTGCATTAGCTGGATACACAGATGTAGCTGAAGTATCTGACTGGGCTAAACCTTACATGGCATATGCTGTAACAAACGGTTTAGTTAAAGGTGTTACAGAAACTACTTTAGCTGCTAAAGATGCTCTTTTAGGTAAAGCTTATGCTACACTTGTTTTAAGAGCTATGGGATATGATCCAGATTACAATTCAGCTGCTGTTGAATTATCAAACAAAGGTGGTTTATCAACTACTGAAGCTCTTAAATTTAATGACAAAGCATTAACTAAAGATGACCTAGTTGGTATTTCATTCGGTTCTTTAAAAGCAACTTATGCTGATGGAAAAACCATCATTGAAGTATTAGTTGAAAAAGGTGCTGTTGCTGAAGCTGCTGCTATAGCTGCTGGCGTAATTGCTGCTGCTACTCCAGAACCAGTTTCTGAAGATCTTGAAATTGCAAGTGTTAAAGCTTTAAACCAAGTTCAAATGGAAGTTGTATTTACTAAAGAAGTTGATTCTGAAACAGCTGGAGATGAAGATAATTATGAATTATCAGATGATGCTGTAGTTACAGATGCTTCATTACAAGACGATAATATGACTGTTGTATTAACTATTGATTTAGACGATACAACTGATGCATTAGATCCTGTAGATCAACAAGGAACATTAGATGTTACTGTTACTGACGTAGAAGATCTTGATGGTAATGCAATTGCTGAAACAACTATAGAAGATATAGAATTCCTAGATACTACATTGCCAAAAGCTTTAAGCGCTGAAGTAGTAGGAAATGACACAGTTAAGGTTACTTTCAGTGAACCAATCATGTCAGTTGAAGGCGGGGATCCAGATTTAAAAGATGCTTTCACTGTTAATGGTGGTGATGACAAAGTTAAAGATGTTTCAAAACAAGCTAATGATACAGAAGTATTAGTTGTATTATATACTGATTTAGAAGAAGGTACTATAACTGTTAAAGTTGATGGAGATGCTGAAGATTATGCTGGATTCGGTGTTATAGCTAAAACATTTGATGTTGAAGTTGTAGAAGATACAGAAGCACCAGTAGTAGTTGACTACGAAGATGCAGATCTTAACGGTGTTACATTAATATTTAATGAAGATATAGAAATTGCTGCTACTCCAACATTAGCTAATTTCTATCACACTAACTCAAAAAACCCAGCAACTGGTGTTAAAGTTGATGGAAATAAGCTTACTTTAGACTTTACAAATAACAACTTACCAGAAGGAACTGCATACGTTTACATTGCAAAAGAAAATGTGAATGACTTGTGGGATAATGACAATGATAAGATTGTTGCTAAAATTGAAGTTGAAGTTGACACTACAAAACCTGAGCTTGATGAATTAAGTGTTGAAGATGAAGACGAAATCAAATTAACATTTACAGAAGATCTTGATGATGTAGATGTAGATAACTTTACTATCTTAGATAAAGATGGTGAAGAAGTGGAAGATATTATCGACTCAGCTGAGTTTGACACAAATAGCGATGGAGATATAAAAGATACAGTAATCATTACATTTACTGAAGATTTATCAGGTGATTACTCAATCGTTATCGAAGATCTTTTAGATACAGCTGATAATGAAATTGATAAAGTAACTGAAGATTTCACAGTAACTGACGTTACATCTCCAGATTTAGAAGATGATACTGATGATTATGATGTAACAGCAACTTTATACAATGCTGGTGATGAAGACCAAATGGTTAAAATTGATTTTGATCAAGAAATGGCTGTTGATGGAAAGTATTCTGTACTTGATCTTGACAAATACGAAATTGATGGAAATGTATTATCAGAATTGGATTGTGATGTAACTATAAAAGCTGTTGATGACAATACAGCAGTTGAAATAGTTATCCCATCAGAAGCTGATGATGAAGATGATGGTGTAGATATTACATCTGGTCCTGATAAAGTTACAATTGCAAGAATTGCAGATGCTGCTGGTAATGTAACTGCTGTGTTATCTAGTACTATTGATTTAGATGCAGAAGGAACATTAGGATTTGATTCAATCGAAGCAACTGATACTGATAAAATAGTAGTAACATTTGATGAAGCTGTTGATTTTGAAGAAGATGATCTTCTAATTGCAGTAGCTGATTCAGTTTACTTGGAAATTGCTAAGATTAGAATCGGAACTAACGATGATGGTAATACTACTGTAACTTACACTATAGACAAAGAATTAAACTATGATGGAACTTATACTAGTGTGGAAGATGCAGTATACTCAGCACCTGTTAAAATAGTTGTTGCTGCTACTGGGACTAAAAATGAATATGGAGAAAAATTAGCAACTTCTACTTATGCAACTTCTACTAATACAGTAGATGATAAGATTGCTCCAGTTTTAGCAACTGTTAAAGTTGATGGAGATGATGCTGATGATATTCAAGCAGCTGGTCAAGTTGTAACATTGACATTTGAAGAAGACATTAGAGTTAACACTGTATCTGTATTAACATTTGAAGTTGAGGATTGTGATATAGAGAGCGTAAGCGTAGTTGGTAATAAAATTAATTTAACAATTGCTAGTGGTGATGTTCCTACAGAAGGATTAAAAGTAACTCAAAACCTTAAATTTAAAGATGATAATGGCAATGAAGTTACTGGTATCTCAGGAGAAATTGTTACTCCAGACTAATATTTAAATAAAAAAGGGTTGGCTAAGGCCAATCCTTTTTTTTATAAAATTTTAATAAAAATAAATTAAACTTAATTAGACTTTTTCAAAAATAAGTCGTATAATCAAATATAAGGGAAGGAGGATTTATGTGAAAAAAATAAAAATTATTCTAATTGTAGTACTAATAATAGCTGCAACTACACAAGTTACAGCTAAACAAACTGATACAATAAGCTTTAATTCAATAAAGGATATCTTGTATGCAAATAGTTCAGCCCTAAAAAAGATTGATATTGGAAAAAAACAATTGGATTTAGAGTATAAGAATGCGCAAAATGATTCCAAGAGAGCGGGTAATACTTTAGATAGTTTAAAAGAAAATTCTTATACAAAAAAAATGATAAATGCTAACTTGCGATCAATATTTGCAATACAAATGGAACTTATGCCAAAGGTTATGGAAAATGAGGTATATAAGCTGGATAAAAAGGAAGAAGTAACAAAAAGGACTCTGGAAATATCATTACGGGAAATATATGCAGGATGCCTTAATTATTATAATGATTCTAATATTAAAACAGAAAAATTAAAAATTGAGAATAGAAAGTATAGTCAAAATAAATTAAAATACGAAAATGGATTAATAAGTAATATTGATTTGAAAGAATCTGAATACAACTTAAATAAAGCTAAAACTGAGCTTGAAGTTTCAAAACGAAATTTTACTAATATGATTAGAAATTTTAGTTCATTTCTAGGTGTAGAGGTTGGCGAAGATTTCAGTAAATATATTGTAAAAGAAGACCAAAACAATATTGCTATAACAGGAATTGATACATATATAAAATATGCTTTGGAAGAAAATGCAGATACAAAAGCTATTGAAAAGGATATAGAAGTGAAGAAGCTTTCAATAGATATAGATGAAAGAGAAGATTCATTTAATTCATCTATTACAAGGCAAAAATCCTATAGAGATACACAAAGAGTCTTAGAAAAGTTAAATGTACAGCTTGAAAATAAAAAATATGAAGTAGAAACTAATATAAAGCAGGCATATATAGAAGTTATGAAAGAAAGAGACAATATCGAGACATTAAATAAAAATATAAGTATATTGGAAACAAAGCTTTCAAAATATACTGCTCAATATGAACAAGGCTTTCTTACAAAAACGATTATTGACGATGTAAGTATAGGATTGACAGAACTAAAAAATACGCTTAATGTTGCAACCTTCAGTTACAATACAAAAGTATTGAAGCTATACTATGCAGCGGGCATTGGGCCACTATATTAAAGGAGTGAAAAACGGTGAAAAAGAAACTGGCGATTATAACAATAAGTTTGATTATATTAATATCAGCAACAACGGTACTGGCAGTTGAAGGCGTAATAAATTTATCATTTACTCAGCTGCAGGATAAAGCAGTTGAGAACAGCAGGCAGGGAGTAGTTGACGATTTGGCAATAGTTGAAAAAACCACTGCTTTAGAGGATTCAAAGGATGATGCCAGAAATACCGGGTCAGGATATACCCGTTCAAGAGCAGTAGAAGCAGAGAACACTAAATACGTAAAAACATTAGAAGCCGAGGCAGCCCTGGAAGTAGCTAAAATGACAAAGGAAGACAATAATAAGAATTTGAAGCTTGATGTGTATAAAGCTACTCAAAATATTCTATTGAAAAACAAAGAGTTTTCAAGTGAAAAAGAAAAGCTTGAAATGATGAAAGAAAATTATGATATTCAAAAAGCTAAATATAATGAAGGCAATTTAGCTGCCACAGATCTCTATGACTCAGAGTACAATTTAGAGGCAAGCGAAGTTAATCTAAACAAAATTGAAAAAGAGCTTGTATCGGCAAAAATGGAGTTAAATAAATTTTTAAATCTTTCAATGGATGATAATAGTATAGAAGTAAATGATGAGTTAAAATATGACCCCATGAACGAAATCTCCATAGAAGTTGCAATAAAATTTGCACTTGATAAGGATATAAATATTTACTCAAAATCTCAAAATGTAGAAGCAAAAGAAAAAGCATTTGAAATAGCAGGTAAATATTATGCAGAAGGTGACTATACATATGACTCTGCCAGGTTGGATTTGGAGTCAGCAAAGCTTGACCTCGAGGATGCACAA
>CAYYEC010000121.1:0-7635 GCA_964470745.1 uncultured Eubacteriales bacterium
TTATTATATCTGTCTGCTGTTGCACCTATTTCGTCATTTCCCATTGGAATATGGATTACAGTAAGTTCATCATTTTTTGAGCGCTCCATAATTTTTGCAATATGTTCAAGTCGTGTGATTATTGAATGGCCAAGTCCATAAAACATAAGCATCGATATTACTAATGCAATTAATACGGAAATAACCAAAAATTGTACTTTTCTACTTAATACATCATCCAAAATACTTTGCTCGGATATCACTTTGATTACCCATCCGTCTAACAGGGAATTATTGTCAAATGCCTTCTCATATATCCGATCCTTAGAGGTTTTTAATACTGAATCAAACATCTCCGGAATATTCTCTCTATTTGATAAAACAATTTCTCCTCTGCTATTAATAAGGTAAACACCATTCTTATCTTTATTTAGTATTTCTGAAAATAAAAATCCCTTTATAATTTCAGAAGATAAATCTATTTTAATAAAATTGTTGCTCTCATTGCGAAGTAAATTCAATGGACGAATCAAATATATTTGGGTTAAAGAATCTTTTTTCTGTGTATCAATATAAATCGGCATCTTACTTGTAATAAAATTCTTATACCAGTCAGTCTCCTTATTTTCTACAGTTAAAAAATGAGCATATGTTGTATCAAATAAATCCTTGTTTTCAAAATAAATGTTCATCCCTTTAATAAAATTATGAACCATTTGATCTGCCAACACTCGACTATCAATATTTCGGATAATACTTAATGATTCTTTTGATTGAGAGCCATAAGTTTCAAGTGCCCAGGCCAGATCTTTGTCTGTAAAATACGTAGAAGCTAAATCACTTGCAGTATTCACCATTGTATTCAAATTAATTTGTATTCGGGTAAGCTCGCTTTCAACCAAGACCTCTTCCCTTCGAAACAATTCTGTTTGGATTTGCCGGGAAAATATAAATACTAGTATGCCTATAGGCAAAATAATACTTAAAACAAATATAGTTATTATTTTCTTTTTCATTGGGATATTATTTATTTTTATTTCTAATTGCTTTAGCAAAATACTACCTACTTTCATTAATATTTATATGTCTGGAAGTTTTTTTCGTTTAAAATGAAGGAAATACCGTATTATTTTAACTCATCCTAAGCAATAACCACCTTGTTGCGTCCTGTCTGTTTAGCAGTATAGAGTGCCTTATCTGCCCGCACCAGTGCATCACTTAATGTTTCGCCTTCACTAAACATCAAAAGGCCAATACTGACAGTGAATCTTACCTCAACAGTGTTAATGTCAATTGTGTTCTCAGCAACGGATCGGCGCAGATTTTCTGCAACTTGAACTGCATCCTTGATTGTGCAGCCATTAAGGATTGCTGCAAACTCTTCACCTCCTATCCGTCCAATGATATCCGTTTTTCTAAACTGGTCCCGGCAAATCCTGGCAAAGTCCTGCAGTACCAGATCTCCGGCAGCATGTCCATAAGTATCGTTTATCCTTTTAAAGTTATCAATATCAAAAACAAGCATGGCAGAATACAATGACCTTCTCCGCTCCAATACCAAATTATTTTCAGCATACTCAAGAAAAGCCCTCCGATTTAAAAGCTCCGTCAGAGAATCAAATGTGGCCAGATGAAGAAGCTCACGCTCCTCATTCTCCCTTACCAGCAGCAGAAATCCGAACCCATTGGAAACCATGAATATATACATGGCAAGATAAGTCAGTATATTTGCGCTGTTCCCACTCGACAGAGTATTGTCCAACATGAAATATGACATGGTACCACGCATGAAATTTGCCAGGGTAGGTATGCTATTTGTTATTATGATAACAAGGCTTAACCCCCTGGCTTCCCGTTTCTGCGGAATAAATGGCACTGTTGCTACCACGAAGAAGATTCCGACAATATAGGAGCTTATTGTAATCTTTAAATTAGCTGGCAGCCCAAGAATTTCTGCATAACTGCGTATACCCACAGCTAAAATCAAGGCAGGGATAATGAACCTGAACCAACTTTTGTGTTTTCGATATTCCCATAAGGCAGCCGCCTCAAAAGCAAATCCCCAATATAACAAAAAATTCCCCCCAAGGACTATCACCACACGGCTGTCCTTACTGACAACCATATGTAAAAATATACTATATGCAATTGTTTCACATAGTTTAGCAAAAATCCAAAGCCATTCTGCCTTTTTGTTGTTGACCTTTGGAAAACTCATAAATAATATGGTCAAAATAATGTTTCCCATAGCAAGCTGTAAAAATATAGTTTTAACATCCATCTCCAATAAATTCATACCCAATCCTCACCTTCTGTACCATTAATTATAACAAAATTTATATATTAAAAACATGTAAAATGCGTATTTTTCTTGTAATTTAAGGATAAAATTATTAAAAAATCAAAGGAACGGTTATTGATTCCTGACAGGAATCAATAACCGTTCCTTTGATTTCATTACTTTTAATTTTATACTTTAAATTTTGCTACCATATTGTTTAGCTTTTCTGCTTGTTCTGCCTGGCTTTGAGAAGCATTTGCGATTTCATCAATAGATAAAACAGTTGCATTTATGCTGCTTAATCTTTCCGATCTGTAATATACATGAAAGCTTCATATTTAAAATATCTTCATATTGTAAATTTGTCAATAATATCATTTAACCTTTCTGATATTTCCTTTGTTTCAATAGCTACGTTCACAACTTCACCGGTCTTTTGTGAGACAGAATATGCTTTTTGTGCAATATTATCAGTCCCTTTTGCAGTTTCATCACTGGCAATGGATATTTCGTTGATTGATTTTATCAGGTTTTGTATTGATGCACTCAATTGCTGAGCTGTAGCACTAAAATCTGTAACTAATCCCTGAATATATTCTGCATCATTATAATACTGTTCCCCGGTATCAACCATAAATCTGTAATCCTTTATTACTGATGTATCAATAAACTCTAAAACTTTTCCCGAGTTCTGTGTTAGATTATCTACGGATGCTACAACTGATTTCGTTACACTTTGAATTTCATTGACCGCATTTTTAGAATCTTCAGCAAGTTTCCTTATTTCATCAGCCACAACGGCAAAGCCTTTTCCTGCTTCTCCGGCTCTTGCTGCTTCTATTGCTGCATTTAATGCCAGTAGATTTGTTTGTGATGTTATCTGCAAAATGGATTCTGTCAATACATTGATTTTGTCAACATCTTTTGATTGTTCAATGGCAGATTTCATATTAACACTCACATTTTGGCTAATATCTTTCGCAGCCTTTTGTGAAGCTACGGCACTTTCCCTCAAGCTTCGCGCCCTTTTACTGATTTCGTCCGAATTCGAAGCTCCCTGCTGGGCTTTTTGTGCGATAGACTCTACTGCTTTCTCCAGTTCAACTGAAGATGCATTCATTTCCTCTGTAGATGCTGACGTTTGCTCCATTCCGGCAGATATTTCCTCGGTGGTAGCTGAAACATCTTCTATTTCAGCGTTTAACTCCTTCATATTGATATTTACAACGTTAACAGATTCCTCCAGATTCTGTGATTCTTTTATAATTGTCCGGACTATACCATTTATTGATTTTTGCATTTCATCTACAGATCTCATTAAAATACCCGTCTCATCTTTATAACTCATATACTTTTGAGGAAGGGCTCTCGAAAAATCACCCCCGGCAATAATACTCATCTGTTCTGCCGCAACTTGAACAGGCCTGGATATTTTAAGTGAGATAAATAACAAAATAGCAGCCGATATTATTATACTAATGATAACTACTAACGAAATACCAATTTTAAGATTATTAATTTTAGATAAATATTGATTTACCGGCATAAAAGTTACAACGTACATATCCTGATTTTTGCATTTCGAATAGGAAGCAATATTTTTTACTCCTGTAATGGTAAAATATCCGATACCTGCACTTTTGCTCTTTAATGCCTTGTAAAACTCCGTAACATCACCCTGTTCCTTGCTGAAATCAAATTTCAACACCTTCTCTTTGTCTTGTGCTGCAAGTACAAGTCCAGAAGCATCAACCACAAATGTCTTCATAGCACTTTGAGAATCTTCCCCAACAACCAATTCAGTTAATTTACCTAAGTCTATAGGGGTGGAAAATACAGCAAGAACCTTTCCGTCCTCCAGGTCTATTACCGGTGCACCCACCATTACAACAGGTCTTCCGGATGAAGGAGATATTAAAGGATTCCCTACAACAATTTTATTGTCTAAAACCTCTTTATACCAGCTTTCTTTTATTTCATAGCCTTCAGATGCGCCGCCAATCCCGTCAATATATATCTTCCCACCGTAGCAGTAAAAAATATTCTCATCGAGACCGTTTGAATTCTTTAAAGTTTTTTCCAAATATTGCTTTAACTTTTTTGTTGCAGCCTCGTCTTTCTGCCCGCCCTCAATCAATCCTTTGAAATACTCAACTGCATATGGTTGTTCAGCCGCAGCTTGAGCTGTTTTTACCAACTCATCAAAGGATGAATCTATCTGGTTTGTTTTTTCTCTAGTTATACTTGTCATTGAATTATTAACTTCAGATTCCAGCGAAAGTGTAGAATAATAGGTTGAATAAATGAAAACTACAACCATTGGAATAATCATACATGCTAAAGATGATAGAAGAATTTTCCCCAGTAAACTATTTATAATGCCTTTTAACCTTTTCATTTTGTATCCCTCCAATTAGTCATTGATATTTCTTTCATTGTTTTTTCTCCCACACCTCTAAGGAACATTACATCACTACAGCAAAAAACCCCTCCTTAATCACCCGATTTTCGTCATGATTTTTAATAAAATTCTGAATACTATTTTAATATAATCCTACAAAAAAACATGAAAAACACGGTCATACTTTGTACTTTAAGGGCCTACTTCAGCAAAGTTCCTCGCACCATTTTCTATATTCATTCAAAATTTTTCATTACTTCAACTAATTTATTTGTATCAATTAGTTCTGCTGCAATTTTAGTCAAAAAACAAAAGCCCTAACAAACTAATTTGCCATGACTCTAAATTCCATAAAAAAAATATACCGTGGCAGCCTGACAATCATAGTTTCTAACCTTAGACTCAAAGCTTTGCGTCCTTATTTTTCAATAAGTTTGCCTTTTTCAAAAAACTTTTTTCTACTATTAAACTAGTGGTCTGTAACGTATGCTTTTTAGGGTGTACAGACCACTAGTTTAATAGTATTACTATCCAATATTGTTATCCTAGCATAATTCTACAAAAAAATCCAGACCTTTTTTGCAATTTACAGACTAAAATCAAGTGGGTGGTTTGAGACCACTGAAAAAGCGGATGCCTTCATGAAAGTAGAAAATATTTCACTGAGTTTTATTTCTGCCTTTTAATAACTTGATTTCATTACTTTTAATTTTATACTTTAAATTTTGCTACCATATTGTTTAGCTTTTCTGCTTGTTCTGCCTGGCTTTGAGAAGCATTTGCGATTTCATCAATGGATAAAACAGTTTCATTTATGCTGCTTAATATTTCATCAGAACTCGCCGCTGACTCTTCTGCTGTTGCGGACACTGTATGTATGGCTGTATTAATCTGGCCTATGGCTTCCGCCATGTGGTTTGTTGAAGCTGCAATTTCCTCAGACATACTACTGATAAATTCTGCATCCTTTTCATATCTAATACCTGTTTCTACAAGCAACTGATAATCAATTTTAACATTTTTCTCAAAAAATTCCGATAACTCCCTGGAATTGTCTGAAAGATTCTCAAAGGCTTCTTGAACTTGATTTACAACATTTTGTATATTCTTTACTGCGTGTGTGGATTGCTCAGCAAGCTTGCGTACTTCGTCAGCAACTACTGCAAATCCTTTGCCTGATTCTCCAGCCCTTGCTGCTTCAATTGCGGCATTCAATGCCAACAGGTTTGTTTGAGCGGCAATACTTGCAATTGAATCTGCCATAAGCCTCACTTCATTTACTATTTTCCCTTTTTCAATGGCTTTTAAAATTTTATCGTTATTTTGTTCGTAAATTATAGTTGTATTTTCCATAGATTTCTGCCCACTGGTTTTTAATTCTACTGCACGCTTTCGAATATCTTTTGAAGAATTACTGGTTTCATTTGACTTTTTAGCCAGTTTTTGTGTTGTAACACCAATTTCCTCAGTTGATGCGTTTACTTCCTCAGTAGTCGCACTTAAATCCTGAACACCTAAAGATATCTGTCTTGTTGATTCATTGATTACATTCATTCTTGCCGATATCTCCTCAACTGTAGCAGTCAATTCTTCACTTGAAGCACTTATATCCTGAGAACTGTCTGATATTTCGCTGACCAATATCCGAATATTTGAGACTGACTTATTCAATGCCATAGCAAGCCTTCCTATTTCATCCTCAGAGTCAATATTGACCATTCGAGTCAAATCTTGGTTACCAAGCGCTTCGGCAAATTTCACAATCTTTCTGATATTATCTGTAATATACATACTGAAAAGTATGATAATCAGTATGATTACTGCTGATGCAACAAGTATTGTAATAATTAATCTATACAAAAGGTCTTTTAACGGTTGATATAGTTCTTTTTCCGGAATTACAAGAGCAATCATCCAGCCAGTTTCCGGAATCTGGGCATAGTATACAGCATTTTTCCCATTTTCATCTGTAAACTCACCCGATGATTGTTTGCCACTCATCATGATTTTACCAAATTCTGCAATACTCGTATTTGCATCCTCCTGAATATTAACTTTCATTATTTTAGACGTATCTGCACCAGCAAGGTATAAGCCGCTTTTATCAACTAGAATCGCCCTACCGGTATTACCAACTTTGATATCAAAAATCATTTTTTGGAGGACAGATAAATCCATATCAGCCGTAGTCACACCAAGAAATCTGCTGTCTTTGTCATAAAAGGGTGCTGTTGTGGTTATCATGGTTATTTGGGTTGCATCATCATAAAATGGTGGAGAATAAACTATCTTTTCTTTAGAATTCATGCCCTGAGTGTACCATTCCCACTGCGGATAATCATACTCTGGTGTACAATAGTCCTCTGTAAAAATCAACTCATCATTATCCTTGTACACATATGGACCAAAATACTTGATATCGGGGTTGTATTTATTCGGCTCAAACCATACACCAATACCAAAGGTACTATCATTCATAATTATATAGTTTTTAAGAATAGATACATATTCATCTTTTGTCATTTGCACTCCTGATACTTCAACTGTGCGAGCCAAAGTTTCAGCGATACTGCCATGCTTCAAAAGTGATTTTTGTATAGATGCAATAGTGCTGTAAAGGGTTGAATCCATTTTGTCATTAATTTCATGATTGATAATACCTTTTGATGTTTGATAGCTGGTAAAGGTTAATATCAACATTGCAATAATAGTTAAGGGTAGTATCAATGCCATTATTCTTGCTCTGATTGATTTGAATTTAAATTTAATCATTTTTTGGGCTCCTTTAAATTATTTTTTCACTTCTAATAAAGCCTTCATTTTGTTAATTACTGTACTAATTCAAGATTTTTCATTACTTCAACTAATTTCTTTGCATCAATATAGTTTTGCTGCAATTTTACGCAAAAAATAAAAGCCCTAACAAACTAATTTGCCATGGCTCTAAATTCCATAAAAAAAATATACCGTGGCA
>CAYYEC010000121.1:7645-9444 GCA_964470745.1 uncultured Eubacteriales bacterium
GAAATAAATTATTCCAAGGATAGCAAGAAGAAAAAGTTTACAGAAAATTTTCTAATAAAATCCAGCCTCCTTTGGTATGTAGGTAGATGAAGGGCGGCTTGCATAGAAGGAATAATGGATTTATATAGGTAAAAAATAGTTGGTTTATCTATGGGTGAAAGAATGACTAAGAATTTGGTTATAAACGCTTTAAACTCTAAATATCTGCGTGCTTGAACCTACAATACAATCCTTATACGTTACATGACATAGACCTAGTGGTCTGTAACGTATGCTTTTTAGGGTGTGCAGACCACAGACAGAGGAAGTGGATTTGTAACACTTAAAATAGGATTATAAAAATGAAGTGTTACAAACCACTAGGTTATCATAAAGGTAATCCCGCTCTCATAACTCCAAGATCATGGGGTATTAAGTCCAAGTCCGCCCCGACCACATGAAAGATAGGCACTGTAAAGATTGGTAGTGTTTTATTATGTTGCTGTGAGGTTGACACAGGTGTACAAGTTAGAATAAAATATCAAGGTATGATTTACATAAGATTACTTTAAATCAAAGGATGATGGTCTTAATGATAGAAAAAAATATGTCGCGTTTAAAAGAATTTATTATACGAAATAGTAAATTAAGTATTATTATGATTTATAATATAGTAACTTTGCTTGTATTAGCAATATTTCATCCGATACTTCCCATACTTATGGGCTATACACCTAGTTTTAGGGAAATTTCGAAACAGCTTGGAATAAGTTATAATTTACAATATATGGTCGCTATGAGCATGATGATAGCTGCGGGAACCATAGGACTTTTAGTTGCCTTGGAGGGCATAGATAAATGGAAACTGATTTTAAGTAAGGAAGAAATTAACATTTACCAATTACGTAGGATAAGAAAGAAATGCATTAATCTTCCTTATTTTATTTACGTTTTTCAGGTGATATTTTTTTGTGTCCCAACCATTATAGTATTAATGTTAGTACCTTTGATAACTAAAACACCACGTATTTTGGCATTAAAAATATTTGTATTGGTATTTTCTATGGTTTCACTAATAGCTATAATATCACATATATTTTCAAAAAAAATATTTACTGCTATATTATTTGAGACTTATACAGAAGAAAGGGTTGAAGGAGTAAGGATAGGCCTCAGAACAAAGATTTTTATGCATATTTTCCCTATGTTTATTGTAGCTCTACTTTTTACTGGCGTGCTTGGTTATTCCAGGCTTATGGAAGAGAAAGGCGACCTGGTATACATGGTATGTAATGATATGTTGGAGGATAATAAAAATAATATAAAGCAAGCAACAAATATTGAGCAGGTTTTTCTTTCTCTACCTAAACTGGAAATGCAGAATGTAAAGATTAGTTACTTTGTTATTGCTAATGGTGAATTTATTTCGTCAGATGGGTATAAGCCTACTGTTTTTTTTAGATATTACACATATCATCCTGTTGGTAAGAATCGTGACAGAGTCTACGGTGATACAAATGAAGTGCAAGGTGTCATAACTCAAATTTACGGAAATATGGGGTACATAACTATAGGTATAAAGTATGAGTTGGTATCTCCAAAAACCATTGCATTTTTCTTAACTGGGTTATTTTCGCTATTAGCCTTATTTGTTTTTATTCTTTATTATTTTTCACGAACCTTTACTGAGGAAATGTCATTAGTCACAGAGAGGTTAAATGAAATTGCAGAAGGTGAAAATGTTAACTCAAATAAAAAAATACCGGTAACATCTAATGATGAATTGGGGGATCTTGTAATCGCGTTTAATAAGATTAGGG
>CAYYEC010000122.1:0-1447 GCA_964470745.1 uncultured Eubacteriales bacterium
GTATAAATATCGCCTATATCGGTGGTGGCTCAAAAGGATGGGCATGGAATCTAATGAGTGACCTGGCATTAGAAGAAGGTCTATCAGGAACTGTCAAGCTTTATGATTTAAACTTTGAATCTGCAAAAAATAACGCATTAATTGGAAATAGGTTGTCACAGCGAGAAGATGTAAAAGGACAATGGGAATACCAGGCAGTAGAAACTTTTGAAGCTGCAGTCACTGGATCAGATTTTATAATTATTTCTATTCTTCCAGGTACTTTTGATGAAATGGATTCAGATGTCCATTTACCAGAAAAATATGGTATATACCAATCCGTAGGCGATACAGTGGGTCCAGGTGGATTGATGCGAGCACTTAGGACTATTCCTATGTACGTTGATATAGCAGAAAACATAAAAAAATATGCTCCCACTGCATGGGTTATTAACTATACTAATCCAATGACTCTTTGTGTAAGAACAATGTATGAAGTATTTCCGGAAATTAAGGCCTTTGGATGTTGTCACGAGGTTTTTGGTACTCAAAAACTTTTAGTTTCTATGATCGGAGATATGTTAGATATAAAAGAAGTTACCAGAGATGAAATAAAAACAAATGTGCTGGGTATTAACCATTTCACATGGTTAGATAGTGCTTCATATAAAAATATTGATTTATTTCCTTTATATAAAGAGTTTGCAACTAAATATTATGAGGAAGGTTTTGATGCCAGTGGTCAAGGCAATTGGCTTAATGATTCCTTTGCTTCTGCAAATAGAGTGAAATTTGACTTATTTCTTCGTTATGGATTAATAGCAGCTGCCGGAGATAGACACCTTGCAGAATTTATGCCTCCATGGTATTTAAAAGACCCAGAAACAGTTAAAGAATGGAGATTTGGTTTGACTCAGGTAAGCTGGAGAAAAAATAAAAAAGTAGAATTAGAGTCTAAAAGTAAAAAACTTGCATCCGGCGAAGAAGAGGTTGAGCTCAAACAATCCGGCGAAGAAGGTATAAAACAAATAAAAGCACTTTTAGGTTTAGGAGATTTTGTTACCAATGTTAACATTCCTAATCATGGACAAATTAAAAACTTACCAATAGGTGCAGTAGTGGAAACAAATGCTCTTTTTGGAAGAGATAACATCAAGCCTGTTTTTGCAGGAGAACTATCTACAGATATTCAAGGTCTGGTTATGCGTCATGTTCTAAATCAGGAAACTATTTTAAAGGCTGCTTTTAATAAAGATAAAGATTCTGCATTTAAGGCTTTTATGAATGATCCTCTTGTTAAAATAGATATTAAGGATGCACGAGAATTATTTGATCAAATGCTTCAAAATACGAAGAATTATTTACCAGGATGGAATCTGTAGTTACTCCAAAATTTAAAAAATCTGTCAGTCATATGACTGACAGATTTTTTAAATTTTCTACTTCTTACCTATGTCAGTCCTATAAT
>CAYYEC010000122.1:1457-8903 GCA_964470745.1 uncultured Eubacteriales bacterium
AAGCTAATCTTTTTTACTGCATTATATGCTTTTTTCATAGCTGCATCCATAGTAGACTCCATAGCTGTAACACCTAAAACACGACCACCTGAAGTAAAATATTTACCATCTTTATGCTCTGTACCAGCGTGGAAAACAACTACATCTGCATCATGTTCAGCGTCTTTTAATCCGCTAATTTCATAACCTTTTTCATACTTGACAGGATATCCTCCTGACGCCATAACAACGCATACGGCAGCACTATCATTCCATTTAATATCAACAGTATCCAATTTTTCATCAATTACTGCATTAAATATTTCAACTAAATCCGTTTCAAGCCGAGGTAAAACAACCTGAGTTTCCGGGTCTCCAAATCTGGCATTATATTCTATAACCTTTACTCCATCATTTGTAACCATCAAACCAAAGTAAATAACACCTTTAAATTTTCTATTCTCAGAATTCATTGCTTCTATTGTAGGTTTAAAAATATTTTCCATGCAGTATTCTGAGATCTCTTTTGTATATATTTTACTAGGAGAAAATGTTCCCATACCTCCCGTATTTAAGCCCTGGTCATTATCAAGAGCTCTTTTATGATCCTGAGAGCTAACCATTGGTACTATGGTTTTTCCATCTGTAAAAGCTAAAATTGAAACTTCAGGACCCACTAGAAACTCTTCTATGACAATCTTGTTGCCTGCATTTCCAAAAGCTTTATCTTCCATTATGCTATCAACAGCATCTTTCGCTTCATCAAAGCTATTACAGATTATTACACCTTTCCCCAATGCCAGACCATCAGCTTTTACAACAATGGGAAACTTTTGATTTTTTAAGTACTCAATAGCATTATTACTATCTTTAAATACTTCGTACCTTGCTGTAGGTATATTGTATTTTTTCATTAGCTCTTTAGAAAATGCTTTGCTTGCTTCAATAATTGCCGCATCTTTCTTTGGACCAAAAGCTCTGACACCAGCAGCTTCAAGAGCATCAACCATACCTGCTGCCAAAGGATCATCAGGAGCTACCATTACCATATCAATTTTGTTCTGAGTAGTAAACTTTACTACTCCATCTATGTCCATAGCTTTAATATTTACACATTCAGCAAGATTGGATATTCCTCCATTACCGGGAGCACAATAAATTTTTTCAATCAATGGACTTTGAGCTATCTTCCATACAATTGTATGCTCACGGCCGCCACCGCCTACTACAAGTATTTTCATTATCTTCCTCCTTCTATTTATCTCTCGTATAATTTACTCTTTCAAATAAATTAAGATTAAAGCTAAGGTCGAGGTTTATTTTCTTAACCTTAACCTCAACCTTAACCTTTTACAATAGATTAATGCTTAAAGTGTCTCATTCCTGTAAATATCATAGCAATTCCATACTTATTACAAGCTTCAATTGACAGCTTATCATTTATAGAACCTCCAGGCTGAATTATTGCAGTTACACCAGCAGCAGCAGCAGCTTCAACACAATCCGGGAATGGGAAAAATGCATCGGATGCCATTACTGAACCTTGAGTTTTTTCTTTTCCATAATCAATAGCAATTTTTGCCGCAACAATTCTATTTGCTTGTCCAGGCCCAACTCCAACTGTTTGTAATCCTTTAGCCAATGCTATACCATTTGATTTTGTATGCTTAACTACCTTCATCGCAAAAATCAAATCCTTGATTTCTTCGACAGTAGGTTTTTTATCTGTTACGTATTGGATCTCATCCATATTAATCAATTCATTGTTATAATCCTGTACAAGAAGTCCACCAGCCACTTTTTTCATATCATATGTATTGGCAGGCAGCTTCTGAGAAATATTGTCTAGTTCAAGTAGTCTTATATTCTTCTTCTTAGTCAAAACTTCAATTGCTTCATTTGAAAAAGATGGTGCAACTACTATTTCAACAAATATTTTATTTATTTCTTCAGCTGTTTTTACATCTATTTCTCTATTAGCAGCCACAATTCCACCAAAAATTGAAACCGGATCAGCTTCATACGCTTTTATATAAGCATCGTAAATATCATTTGATGAAGCTACTCCACATGGATTAGCATGCTTTACAGCTACAACTGTTGGCTTATCAAACTCTTTCAATAATTCCAGCGCACCATTTGTGTCATTTATATTGTTGTAGGATAATTCTTTACCATGCAATTGTTTTGCAGAAGTCAAGCAACCAACATTTGCTCCAACTTCTTTATAAAATACTGCTTTTTGATGTGGATTTTCTCCATATCTCATTTCTTGAACCTTTTCAAAAGTAAGTGAAAGAGTTTCCGGGAAAAATTCCTCATCAATTTTATCTCTTAAATATTTTGAAATCAATGTATCATAGTGACTGGTATGCTCGAAAACTTTATATGCCAGTTTGAATTTTGTTTTCTTAGATACTTCTTTTGATGTTTTAAGTTCTTCTAATACCTTATTATAATCGTCTGGGTCAACTAAAACCGCAACGTCCTGATAATTTTTAGCCGCCGAACGAAGCATGGTTGGACCACCAATATCGATATTTTCAATTGCTTCTTCCAATTCTACATGTCCTTTTAAGATTGTTTGTTTAAAAGGGTATAAGTTTATAATCACAATATCAATAGGATCTATTTCAAGGTCTTGAATTTGCTTCATATGATCTGGATTACTTCTCATCGCCAGAATTCCACCATGTACTTTCGGGTGCAAGGTCTTAACTCTCCCATCCAAGCATTCTGGAAATCCGGTAATATCTGAGATCCCAATTACTTTTATACCTGCATCACTTAAAGTTTTTGCTGTACCGCCTGTAGAAATAATTTCAATACCTAATTTGTCAAGCTCTTTAGCCATTTCAACTATTCCAGTTTTATCTGAAACACTTATTAATGCACGCTTAATCATTTGCAACACTCCTAATAATAAAAATACTATATGTTAATATTTGATTCATCCAAATATTAATATATAGTATTTTTGTTTTAATGTCCATAAAAATATTCCATTTAAGCAGTTTTTATAGCTCATACCCTAATTAAGTGTTCTTAGTTTCTTAAATATTTTTAGTTATTATATCAAAATTTTCCAGCATGTATTTATATAAAACTATCTCATAGTCTATTATATTATCAATATTCCTACCAATTTCATTTAATACATATTTATTTTTTGCAACAATACATTTTCTTATTGAACTTTTTAATATTTGGTACTTGCCAAGCAGATTATTAAACAATTCAAACATTTTTTGAGTTATCTCATTTTTTTCAGCAGAGAGCAAAAAATAGGTTTTTTGAGTAATAACATGATCATTATCAGTTCTAATTAATTCTAAAACTCTAGGATACCCTCTTGTAAAACGTACCTTAGTATCTTTATTGGCCTGCAAAATACTGCTTTCATATTTTTTTTCGAAACAGCTGACTTCTTCTTTAAAAATATTTTTAGATTCATCTGCATTTTCAACTAATTCTAATAGCTGATTTTTATATATATCAAACACATCTTTTTTCTTAATTTCCTTTATATATGGTGCTAAATTTATAGCTTCTAAGTATCCATAATAATTTTTATCTCCCAAATCTTTATTTTTAAATATATTTTTTTCACTTTTAGCTATTAAAACTGATTTAATATCCAAAGATATCCTTGCAAGTTTCTCTGGTTTAATCAATTTTTGAATATATTGTACACCATCCTTGTATTTGCTTTCACTGCTATAATCCTTTGTAAAATCCTGATCAATAATAATATATTTTTTTTGGGAACAATCATATCCTTTTAATACTGTAAAGTGGTTATGATGGGTTTTTTGATAGGTATCTTCATGCAGTTCTTCATAAAAAGTATTTGTAACCAGTATTATATGCTGCTGATTTTTAATGAAATTATTTAAGTCTTCAAAAAAATTCTCTCCACCTTTAAACTCCAGGTCAAATCTAATATGAGTGTTATCTATAATAAACTTTTCATATTTTTCTTTTAACCACAATCTGGTAAATAGTATTCTAAAAAGACTTGTATTCTTTATCAAAGATTCTGAAACTATACAAATCGGCTTTACAACGCAGTTCAGCCCATCCCAGCCGAAATTATTCAAGAAACTGTTTTCTTTCAAGTCTTCTATAACATTCATGAAACCACCCATTTCCTATTTAAATATAGCGCACAAGTTATTTTTGTGCGCTTATTTTACCTCTGATTTCTATCGCAAAAATTTAATTATTCCTATGTTAATTCATTTTTGCGATTTATATGGCATACATTTTTATTCTTCCGGTAATCCCCAAACTTCAAATTCATAAATCCTAGCTATATCATCCATTTTGGATTTTGAAGGTCTTTTAATGTACATTCTGATAAACCGATAGGTAGATACCTCAACATTGTGGACAGTTTCAACATTGTTATTATTCACTATGGAGACAATCGTAACCCAATTAATTCCGTTATTACTGCCTTGTATTTCAAAGTCCTGAGTAATGCAGGTCATATTATTATAAAAGTGCTTAACTACAATTTTTACAATATTTCTTCGTCTTCCGAAATCAACCGTTAACCAGTGAGGAGGAGGTGAATTTTGAGATCTCCAGGAATCCTCCGGTGAATCAATTCTGGTATTTATAGCCTTCGAAGCTGGTCTATACTCTGAATCAGCAAATATCTTTGAGTTTAATGCATAATTGGTTAGAGATATATCTAAATGCTTGCAATCTATATTGTCTATATTTTTATACATTTTTTCAGTAATACTTTTGTTATATAAATCTCTAAGTAATAGACTCAGTTCATTATCAATAGTATTAATTTGATTGACTATTGTATTTTTTTCATCTTCTTGTATCATACTTTTTCTTTTAATCATAGCAACAATTTTAGTAACTATAAAATTTCTAAGCTCCATATATTTCTCTTTAAAGCCATAAAATTTTTCCTTTGATTCTTTACAAACTGTTATAATAGGAAGCATTTTTTCAAGTACCTCAAAAATTATGCTTATAGAATTATAAAATTGTCTCCTAAGTCTAGGTACAATTTCATTTACGTTTATAAATAATAATTCATTATTGAAATTATCTATAAATTCCACTAATGCACTGTTCTCAAAAAATGATTTTTCCATCACATCTTCTATTATAGCTTTGTAGGAATTAATATGGGACTCATGAGTTTTTTCAATTGTATATACTTTTTTAAAGTTAATGGAATTTTCTATTTTAAAGCATAAATTTGATTTTTCATAAATCTCTAAAATCATATCTTCTTTTAGATTAATTCTTGCAAATACATCTGCACTGCAAAGTGGACGAATGGCTTCCCTCACATGAATAAAATCTCTGATTTTCATGATCGGCTTGTGCATATAATAATCAGTAACCAAGAATATATGATCCAAGTTGTAATTATCTTCTAAATAGTGTTCGTCATAAAATAATGCACTATATTTGGCCGGAAGGAGTACAGGTTTTTTCTGGTCTATACACATTTTTATAAAAGAAATTAAATTTTCAGTATTTACAAAATTTGGTTTTTCATAAAGTCCAAGCTTGTTAAGAACTACTTTTCTAATAGAATTTTGCAAATTTTTATTCTCATGAAACCAATTAAGGTAATATGCATAATAAAAACTATAAAAATAATAATTTTCATAATTATAACAACCTGCTGCACCGGCTACCATCAAATCAATACAATTTATTTGACTGACATTGAATCCTTCTAAATACAAGTCCATATTTAATGATTTTAACATTATAAAGATACACTTCCTCAAGATCTGAATATTTTTTAGATTATTTTATATCTATATATTTATTGGCTAAATTCGTAAGCTTTTTGATTGAATTTAAATTTTCAATTAATAAATCCGTATCGGCAACAGTAATTTCATACTCATTCTCAATTGCTACAACTACATCAATAGATGTAATTGAATCAAGTCCATATTCAGATAGATCAACTGATTCATTTAATCCGGCAATTAACTCTTCCTGAATTTCCAATTCATTGCAAACAATTTCTTTAATCTTATCTTCAATGCTCATTTAAGACCCCTCCTGCTAATATAATAAAATTCTATATGTTTCGCACTTAATCCACATTTTTAAAATAAATGCGAAATCATTTTTCTATATATAACGCACAAAAGATTTTGCATTTTATTTTTGTGCGCTTATATTACCTAAAGCTCTTATCGCAAAAATCCAATTATTCATATGTCGTTTCATTTTTGCGATTTATATAGTGGTTTGTAAAGCTTCTTTTTCATAATTTAATTAAAGCTTTACAAATCCACTTCCTATGTTTGTGGTCTGCCAATCATAAACAATACACTTTATAGACCACTAAAGCATATAACACAAGAACAAAATATAAATTATGTAATATATTTCAGTAGCGCTATATATATTAATTAATATGTTGTATCACCTCATCTAGCTTGCAGCTTATATTGTTAATTTTTTCCCATGTATCAGCTACAACAAAGGTAAACAATCTCCCGCAATATTTATTTTCATTATCTTCTGCTTTTATGGATAATGTACCTGAAGTATAAACTAGCACTCCTTCTTTATTATCAAGATTAAACAATAGATTATTTTTTCTTAACAAATCTTGAAATTCACAATAATCCATAGGTTTCTTGGAAATGATCTTAAAATACTTTGAGAAAATTTTTACTTTTCCCAACTTATTATGAATGAATGAAATATACGTTGACAGAGTAAATCTCCCATTTACTTCAATGATAGGTATAATAATATCATTGTCAGTTATTATTGAATCAACTCCTGCAACACCTGTATACCCAATATCATATAGGTATTTCCCGATTTTAATTCCAAAATCCCTATATTTATCTTCAATATTTTTATCCAAATCAGCAGGCATCTTTGAACCAATATATACTGTATCATTTAAAATCTGTTCTTTTATTGAAAAAACATCTATATTTCCATCAGGTGATACATATATCTGGTAATTGATATCAGCTTTTTTATTGTACCAGCCCTCCACCAGCCACTTATTTTCACTATCACCCCTTGAAAGCCTGTTTATCAACCTCAACATGGATTCCAATCGTTTCTCATTACGTATGACATACAGCCCTTTACCAGATGCTCCAAAGGGCTCTTTAACAATGACTTTTTCAAAATATGGCTCACTTCTTGTCAATGAATAATACTCATCTCTTACTTCATCAATTGTGCTGCAGACTTTTCCTTTACAAACTTCAAGTTTAAGGTCTT
Source organism: uncultured Eubacteriales bacterium (assembly GCA_964470745.1). Classification (GTDB taxonomy): domain Bacteria; phylum Bacillota; class Clostridia; order DSM-8532; family CAYYEC01; genus CAYYEC01. The sequence continues at coordinate 8,688 of CAYYEC010000122.1, forward strand.
CAGAGATTTTTTTGTTAAAAATCTTATCATTGATTTTCTTGCTGATATTAGAACCGGCTGTTACAATATTTAACCCACATTTTCCAGCTATTTCTTCCTCGATTTTTGTTACTGCATAAGGAATGAAAAATACTTCTTCATTATCGCGTGATATTCTTTCTAATTCATTTAAAGTTTTCTCATCTTTCAGAACAATCTCCGCTATAGGTGTATAAG